>JAQCFT010000244.1 GCA_027619545.1 Verrucomicrobiota bacterium
CACTGGAGCGAAACTGAAAATGTCCGATGGAAGACTGAGATTCCACATCTGGGACTTTCTTCACCGGTGGTGATGGATGGGCGAGTCTGGCTGACCACTGCCACCGAGGATGGTCATGATTTCTGGGTGATTTGTGTCGATGCCGAGACTGGGGAGATACTGGCCAACAAAAAGGTTTTTCAGAGCGACAATCCGCAATCCCTTGGGAATGGGAGTAAGGATAATAGCTACGCCACTTGTTCCGCTGTGCTCGAGAAGGGGCGTGCTTATGTTCACTTTGGAAGTTTCGGAACCGCCTGTTTGGATGCGGAGTCGTTTGAAGTGATTTGGAAACGGGATGATTTGCCATGCTGGCACTATCGGGGAGCTTCTTCATCGCCCGTTTTATTCAAGGATTTACTGATCCTGACATTCGATGGCGCCGATCATCAATACCATGCCGCCTTGAATAAAAATACGGGTGCAACAGTTTGGAAAACGGATCGTTCCGCGATTTGGGATGATGAACATATTGAAAACCAGATGGTCAAGGATGGTGATTGGCGTAAAGGTCACAGCACTCCACTAGTGGTGGAAGTGCAGGGGAAACCGATCATGCTCAGCGTGGGTGCCAAAGCGGCCTATGGATATGATCCCTCGACCGGATTGGAACTTTGGCGTCTGGATCATCAAGCGTATTCGCCCGCACCTCGCCCGCTGCTGTACAAGGATAACGCCATTTTTGTGACAGGGTTCAGCCGGGGGGCTGAAATGTGTTCGGTCAAAACAGGCGGAAAGGGTGTCGTGAACCAAACGCATATGAATTGGCAGGTGGGAAATTTGTTCCCGAAATATGCTTCACCTATTTTGGTAGATGACCTGCTATACATGGCTTTGGATGACAGCTTCCTTGCCTGCGTCGATGCTGCTACGGGCGAGACGATTTGGAAAGAGCGGGTGGGGGGTAAATTCCGCGCCTGTCCGATTTATGTGGATGGTAACCTTTACTTCTTCAGTCTGGAAGCAGTCACAACCATCATCAAACCAGGCCGCACGCTGAACATTGTGGCGACGAATGAACTGGCTCAGGATGCGCCGAATGATGACCCTCGCCGCGGTCCCGGGTTTATGGCTTCACCGGCAGTGGTTGGCAAGTCGCTGTTTTTACGGACGCGTCATCATCTTTATCGAGTGGATTGAATAACGTGCTTTAAAGGTAGATTCCCGATATCATCGGGATCTCGGTCCGCCCGCTAGCGACAGCTAGGCGGATGTGGGGAGATCGGATATCAAAGGCTTCGCAAAATGACCGGCAGATCAGTTCATGGAAGCCACAAGGCCACGCGCCAGGGATCCACGCAGTCGCGGGATTCTACCTGCGCGCGCCAGGGATTGTAAGTTTTACCTGTTTTGCCGAATGGTGGATGTCATCCTCCGGCGAAGACGGGGCGGAAGCCGGCTTCTTCCAGGATGGTGGCTACTTTTTCTCTCTGATCGCCCTGGATTTCGATGTTACCGTTTTTCACCGTTCCGCCAGTGCCGCATGAAGTTTGCATCTTCTTGGCGAGCGCTTCCTTTTCGGGAAGTCCGATACCTTTGAAAGCAGTGATGACGGTCACCGTTTTACCGCCGCGATGTGCTTTTTGACGGATGATGTCCACGCGTCCGCGGTTCTTGTTTGGCTTGCTCCGTTTGCTTTCAGTTGAAGGGAGGATCGGATCGGTGGGGCCTGAAGGCAGATCCAGATTGTCCAATGCTCCGAAAGGGTTTTGTGAAAGGGATTGGCCTCCGCCTGTATCAATGCGTTTCTTTTTACTCATGGAATTACTTGGCAAAGAGCTGTGATTCGATATCGGCGAATGCTTTGAATTCGAGAGCGTTTCCCGATGGATCTTCGAAAAACATGGTGCACTGTTCCCCAGTTTGCCCTTTGAATCGCACGTAAGGTTCGATGATGAAATGATCCACAAAAGTTCGAGCTCGCTCAGCCAGCCTTTCCCAATCATCGATCGTCAAGACCACCCCAAAGTGCGGCACCGGAACGGCGTGTTTGTCGACGGGATTGCAGTGGCTTGGGACACGCCCGGTGGGACCCAGATTCGGGTTCAGGTGTGTGACGACCTGATGTCCGAACATGTTCCAGTCAATCCAAGTGTCCGCGCTACGTCCTTCAGAGAGCCCGAGTTTGGTTCCATAAAATTCCCGGGCTTCCACGATGTTCCTTACCTGAATGGCCAGGTGAAATGGTGTCAGCATGGTGGTGATACTGTTGAGAATGGCCAGGTAACTCAAGCCTGGGATCTTTGCTTTTTTGACAGCCACTGCATTCGCGGGATCTGCGGGATGAACAGGATGGACGGGGTTCTGAAGGAGAGATAAGTAGCCGCACTTGCCAAAGTGTGGCCCGCTGGCGTATGCATATGCCTGAGTTTTTTTAGACTTCCACTACTGTCGAAGGATCTGCGAGAAGAACAGGCGGTTCTGGATGGATTTAATGTGATGTATCCGTGGAAGAATATTCATTATTTCATGTCAAAGAGCTGCTTTAATTTTTCAATACCTTTACTCGCCAGGGTGCGGTTAGGTTCGCTTAGGTTTGGTGTCGAAGTGTTCAGGACATTAAGAGCCTCAGGATGTCTGATATCAGCTAAACCACTGATGGCCCCCATTTGAAGTTCTTGTTCAGTTTCTGTATTTAAGTGACGTTGAAGATGTGGAATGGCATCCGATGGCTCGAGCATGGCTACCATACGCAGCGCATCGTAGCGGGTGCCGGATGGGACCATTTCGTTGTCGGCCATGTTGACTGCGAGGATGAGGGCATGTTTGTATCGGTTTTCGAGATCAGGATCTCCTTCGGTCAAACTTTCCAGGTGTTGTTTCGGCCAAATATCCTTTTGTGATAGGCCATTAATCAGGCCGCCGTCGATGATGACCGCTTGCCAATCGTGTAAAGGTTGATTCGGCTGGGGAAGGGCGAGGTCGAGCATGCGTCGGATGCGATCGGTGTCATTGCCATTTCCGGTCAGAACGGATAAACGCCAGATCCAGGGGATTCTTCTATATTCCTCAGGTGTGCCGACTGGCAGGTCGCGGACCATTTCACGAACAAGCTCTACTGCCAGCATGTAATGAACTTTGGTTGCTGCTTCACGCTCCTTGTGAGGTATCTCGTCGTTTAAGAGATATTTGGCAATGACCCCGGGATCGCGTGGGGGTGGTTCCTTGCTGGATTTTGCTTGAGCGATGAAGGCGGTCAAATCCGCCATGTCCTGGTGCTTCATGCCTGCTTCGAGTCCTTCAGGCATCAGGGACAGTCCTGTGGCGCGTATGGATTGAATGACGTCTTGAGCGATGGTCTCGAGGTCTCCGTTGGCGTTTTTATAACTGATTCCGGCTTTGGATTCCTCTGAGATGGCTCCCGAAAGAGAACGCCCATCCTGTGTTTCGATCTCGTAGACGGTGTATTGATCCAACACAGCTCGATTGGGATCGATGATGGAAATCATGAGAGACTCGGGAGATTTGTCGGTCAATTCCAATAAATCCGGACCGACCGGTTTTCCAATACCCTCCAGCATATGGCAAGTGGAACATCGTTGCGAAAACCATTCCTTGCCTTGATCTGGATTCCCGACGAGTTTGGCCGCAGGTTCGAATTGCGACACAACGATGCTCCGTTCTGAATGAGATCCTTCTTTTTCCAAATCGGCGGCCAAGTCACGGATGCTGGAATCTACATGACGGAGAAGTGCGTTTCGGCGCGTGGACGGGATTTCCTGCCAGACCCCAGGCGTTTCCGCGGCATGAGTCAGCAAGGCGTGCGTCCAGTTGGCTCGTTGCAACATGACCTGAATCATGGATCTTCGGATTTTGGGGCTGGACTGGTTCCATCGGCTCAATAACTTCCCAGGAAGGTTATCAGTGTCAAAGCGTGAGAATGCTTTGTAGACTTCCGCGTGAATGGATTCGTTGTCGGTTTTGTCCAGCAAAGATATCAAAATCTCCAAATCAATGAGGTGTTTGCTGGGATCCCACCCCAGCAAAGTAACGCATTCTTCCCGAGTTTTAACCGGAACCTTGTCGTCAACGACATACTCCCTGGCTTTTTTCAGGATTTCCAGAAAACCAAGGCAAATGTCTGTTTTAATAAAGTCAGGGTATCGGGTGTCCACCCAGTATCTGAGGTTCCAGGTGCTGGCATTTTTGCCGTAAGTCGCAAGTCTGGAGATTGTCTTGTAGGTTATCTGCCCTTCATTGACATCATTGCAGATATGCCATGCGATCTGAAACATGACATCCTTATTCTTCATGTGGTCAGCTGTTTGAATGAACGTTGGTAGCAGGGCATGTAATTCCACTTCCTCTTCACTTGATGTCAATAGAACCTGTCCGATTAGATCAAGAAAAGGAATGGCGGAGCTCCATGCTGCGTTTGTTGCATATGGATCTGTTAAGTTTTTTTGCAAAAAACGTCCTATGGCCTTGCCTGCTTCCCTGCCGATCGAGGTGTTCACGCCTTTTTTCCGAATCCCATATAGTGCGGTCACGGCGCGGGTTCTTACTTGGACGTCCGGATCGTCAAGCAGTGAGAGAAGCAATGGGATGAGTTCGTCGTTGTCACCCAGGTGTGATTCCGTCAACCGGGCTGCATGTGCTCTCACTCCGGGGTGCGCGTCGTTCAGAGCGTTTTGGATCAGTTCGGATGTTAACGCATGCAGTCCATCCAATGTGCAGAGGCTCTGAACTCGGACTGCCGGATCTGGATCATCCGTCGCGGAACTTTTCAATGCAGGAACGGCATCAAGGTCCTTGCGTAAGATCAAATGTTGATGTGCCAAATCGCGGACGGTTCCGTTAGGACTCTGTATGGCTTGGGTCAGGTTTGCGACGCTGAGTTGGACGGTCTTTGTAGATTGGGTTATGTTCGTGGAAGCAAGACCTTGAAATGGTTTCGGCCTCTTTCCGGTTGGATAGACTCGATAGATGCGTCCCATTGAATCCCCGGCTCGTGGATCGAGTTTTGCCAGGCGGTCGGGGCGAATCCAGATTGGATGTTCCATCAGGAAACGATACATATCCACTATCCATAAGGCTCCATCCGGTCCCGTCCGCACTTGAGAGGGGCGAAACCATTGATCCGTTGATGCAAGGAATTCAGAATCCTGTTCGTCATCGGCTCTGCGTCCTGAGAAAGTATTCCCGTTTCTTTCCAGTATGGTCCGCCGAACCAGATTGTGAACGGGCTCGCAAGTGAAAGCGTTGCCCTCAAATTCGGCCCCCAACAAGCTGTCGCGATACAAACCCAGTCCACAAGCGGAAGTGACACGATTCAAATGATCAAGATCGTTGAAGCGTTCCAGAGGGTCACTGATGGGATAAAGACGGTTTGGATCGGGGTTTTTCCAGGTGAATTGATGTGCCGGAGGCGGTATGAGATAAGGGGTACGATTCAAAATGGAAGTGTCGACCGGGAAATGGTAGATCAGTGCTCCATTGTTGCAGCCAAACCAGTTGCCGAAATCGTCACGGACACGTCCTTGTTGGGTAAGTCCTGATACCGTTTCGAAGGTTCCCGACCAAGGATCAAAGCGGAAGTCATGGCGACGTATTGAGATGGGATTTTGATGCACATCGGAACGCCTGCGCATGGCCACAGGGAGAATGTCCCCACCAATCAAACCGTTCGCGCCATAGAGCCAGTTGTCCAGACCGAGTGAGATGCTGTTGATCCGTGCCTGGTAATTGACGGTGGCAAAGCCGGTGTACCAGACTTCTTTCTTGTCCGCTTTGCCGTCACCATCTGTGTCTTCTGCGTAGATCAGATCTGGAGCGGCCGAGATCAAGGCGCCATTGCCCCATGTGGTCACTCCGGTGGGGAATGCAAGGCCGTCCATGAAAAGGGTGGCTTCATCATAATGTCCGTCCTGATTGGTATCCTGAAGGATCTTGATCCTGCCTCCGGGTTCGTAAGCGCCACTCATTCCAAGAGGGTAATCATTCATTTCCACTACCCATAGGCGTCCATGCACGTCCCAATCAATGGCGACGGGATCCACAACCATGGGTTCGGATGCGACCAGATCGATATCCAGCCCCGGACGCATTTTAATGGACCGCAGGGAAGCTTCCGGTGGAAGGGGGGTGCTACCGTCTGTGCCTTCGGGAAGTTTGAATGATTCTGGGATTTGCTCATGAATCACGTCCATGATTTGTTGCTCCAGTCCGGGAGCGAATTGATTGGGTTGATCATAGTAAATCATGGCGCCGCCTCCTTCGTAGCCGCCTTCTGTAAGAATGCGTTCGCTGGGAATGTAACAGGGGGCGTCATTGGCGTAGGCATTGATCCATAGTCGACGAGGATCAAACTCCTTCTTCAGTCGCAGTGAGTAATCCACCACCACTTCTCCAGGTAAAAATACCATCGCAAGGTCATTTCCAAAGACCCATGATTGGATCGGATAATCAATGTGGTTCGGCAGCGACTCGCCACGATCCAGTCGCGCAAGGTTCACACGGGCATGATGGCCGATGGCGTTGTCCTGTTTGGCCCGTTCTTCCCATTCCTGTCGTGTGCGGGGTTCTTCGAATGCCAAAGGAATGCCTTTAACCTGGATGTTGAGAGGACCTTGAATGGGGGCGAGAGGTTGTTCCAGAAGACGTTCGATTTCTTGTGCGATCTGGATTCCTTGTTCATCGGCAATTTCCACTTTATCGCCGGTCACGCCTGAGTCCGGATTCTGATCGGCGCCGCAACCGATCGAAGCCATGATCACTGCTTCGGGATGGTGCTTCTGGATTTCGATCTGTGCCGAACCGGCCCAATCACCGGATATTTTGTTATTGGACAGGGTAACGCAGTGACAAGCATAACTGAACCAGATTCCACGTACGTCATTGGTTTCGCCACGCACTACCATCATGGGGAGATCGTGATCCACTGGACCTCCGTTCGTTCGTCGATTCTTTGCGAAACCTACCTGTCCCGTTGCCCATTCCAATCGTCCTGGCTCAAGGTTTTTAAAGGCTGACAATGCGACTGCCTCCAATTGATCTGTTAATTCTCGCGTGTAACGATCAATGTTCATTTGATGTTCGGTCGGAATGGGTGTTCCAAAAAGCGTGGGAGCCACCTGGGTAAGCATGGGAGCGGTGTGGGTGTGGCTTGCGGTGATCGAGAGACGCTGATGGGGGAGGGCAATCTTCTGCTTTAATCGGCGGGCAACCTCCTGAGTCATTTCTGACGGGATCCCCAGGTTGTCCACTGTGATCACTACGGCAGGACCGTTCACCGGATCTTTGATGGACAATGCTTTTGCCCAGATGCGATGGGTGACGCCTTCTGATTCATCCCGACGAAAACCGAATCCACTCAATCGAACCGGGTAATCAGGTGTCACGTCCACTTGTGCCACTCCGAGTTCGAAATCCTGAGCCTTTGAGACCGGAATCTGCAGTGTAGCCCACAAACCGCCTATCAGGACAATGCGCATGAGGTTCATGAATGGATTCTAGCTGAGAGCCTTTTCCAGGACAAGAGTGACTTCCTAAGTAGCCGCACTTGCCAAAGCGTGGCCCGCCGCGTCTTCATGTTATCTGAGATTTGATTTTAGACACGATTTACAGGAAGAACAGGATGCT
>JAQCFT010000245.1 GCA_027619545.1 Verrucomicrobiota bacterium
CAACGGCACCTTCCCTATTGGTCCTCAACGATCGATACCACCCAGACTGGCATGTCTACATCGACGGAGAAAGATCTGAAATCCTCCGCAGCAATTACCTGATGCGAGGAGTGTTTGTGCCGGAGGGAGAACACCTGGTCACCTTCAAATTCGAACCGGCAGCCACGGGACTCTATGCCGGCGTGATGGCCTGGATCACCGCTCTTGGCATTATTGGAATCGGATGGCAGGAACGCAAACAGGATCCGCCACTTTCTTAAGGATCACATGAGTTCAAAGCTCTGTCCCCCATTCCAACAGGAGGCAGAAAGAACGTGGACACGCTGAGTTTGTCGAGCTGGAAACCGTCCTCCCGATACGCCAGAGTGAGGGTGTGAGGCCCGGATTCCAATGCGTGCTTTTCCATGGTGATCCATTGCCAACCGCTGGTGCCAAGTCCATTGCGGGTGATGAATTCGCCGTCATCGGTTTTATACCAGCAAGAGTCATCGTCGGCAGAAGGACAATTCAGACGGGCAAACACGGTAAAGAGGCCATCTCGATCCAGATTGAAAGGAATGATCACGTGATTTTCGCTTCCATCGGGAGCTGTCTGTGGACTTTGGAGTCCCGGTTTTGGGGTGACAAATTTTCCCCCTGAAGTCTGAGAATCGCTTCCAACAACCCAGTTGCCTCCGACAGCGGCGCATTCCGCCTCGAGCGTCATGGTATAGGCATTGGAAGCACCAGGGAACTCGGGTTTGCCGCTCCCCCACCAGGCGAACCAGCGGGATGCGTCCACCCCTTCAAATGAATGAGTGGTTACGAGCGTGTCAGCGTGGGTGTCTCCCAACAAAAATTTATCAATGAATGCCTCCACCTCAGGTCGCTGACTTTCGGGTAATCGGCAATGTCCATGTTCATCGACAATGGAGAACCCAAAGCGATCCCCGATTCCAAAGGTCTGCCAGACCTCGTGGGCGGCCCGGCAGGAGACATATCCGGATTCTTCAGCCAACCATTGATAATCCGGATTCCCCAAAACGAGCAACGCTCTGGGAGCCACCATGGCCATGAGTTCATGATGATCCATCGGAAGTTTCCAGACATTGCCACCTGAAAACTGAAACATGCTTTCCATGAACCAGGCATGACTGGTCGCCCCGAGTTTCTCCACATTGCCGAGTGTCTCAGACACACGCCATGCCGCCGCTCCGCCACCTCCGGGTTCCTGAGCGATGGTCAGGGCGATCCGTTCATCAAATGCCCCGGCAAACAAGGACATTTTTCCGGCAAAAGAACATCCCGTGATGGCAAGATGTTTCAAATCAATGGGAAGTTGATCCTGCACCAGCTCCAATCCATCGATCAAACGACTCACCCCCCACGACCAGGCACTGTAAGCTCCCATATGGACCAGATCAGGATAAAGCCGGTTAATGGGTTCTTCGCCGCGTTTTTGAGTATGACTCATGACCTGCCTGAAATCGTAGGCAATCCGGGCTATCCTCCGGTTGGCAAACATATCCGAAGGCAGACTGCCCGTGTCTCGACCAATCCCGATGACCGCAGGAAACGGTCCGTCTCCTTCCGGGAGTGCTATTTGCGAAGTCAGGGTAAGGGTTTGATCATTCACCGTGATGTTTACCGTGAGGGTAGCATGGTTGAAGTCTGCCTGAATGTTTTCCGGGCGCCCTGGCTTCGGTCCGATTTCGTAATGTTCCATCTCCGCCTTAATCTCGGCGCGCCGCCGTGGCCAGTCCTCGAATCGGGTCGAACGCCCGCTGCCATCAGACCACGCAAACGGATCGGTCAAAGGAACAATGGCCGGTAATTCATCCAAAGCAGGAAAAAGCGGCAAAGGAAACCCAGCGCCTGTGTGCTCTGCTTCGTAAACCAAAGGAATGGAATCCTGCAAATCATCGACAATCTCCTGAGCCACCGCACCCCCATGAAACAAACCTGAAACCATGGCGAGCATGCCAAAAGTGGACGCAAGCCGGTTAAGACGGATGAGGGATATCCTGGAAATGCAATATGCTTTTATCATGAGATTCGGCTTTGGGTGTGCCGACAAAATGATGCAACGCACTTCGGAACGCAATCTGAATCCTGTTTATACAAGCTCCGCAAGCTTCAAGAACACTTCCCAACCTGAATCAATCACGCTTGCGAACATCACGGCAGATCCCCCGTTCAGAACCCTGAATAAAGACCAGAACATCCTGGCATGGTTTCGAGGTAAACATTTCCAATCCCTGAATCACCGCTTCACTCAGACGCAAATCACCGGAGTGAAGAAAACGATATAGCCGCTTGAGTTCGGTACGTTCGTCGACACTGAATCCGGCACGTCTCAACCCAACGGTATTCAGCCCGCACACGGTGTTGTTGGACATGGCCATCATGTACGGCGGCAGATCTTTGCTAATCCCGGCCCCGCCCTGCATCATGGCCAGCGTTCCGATCCGGGCAAACTGGTGCACCATGCAGTTTCCCGAAATGAAGGCACGGTCCTCAATCACGACGTGACCCGCGATCAAGGCGCCGTTGGCAAAGGTATTGTGGTTTCCAATGTGACAATTGTGTCCCACGTGCGAATGGGCCATGAAAAAATTCCCGTCACCGATGACGGTATCTTCTTCCAGACTGTTGGAACGATGGACCGTGACGTGCTCGCGAAAGACATTTTTAGAACCGATCCTCAATCGGGTAGGCTCCTCACCATACTTCAAATCCTGAGGTGCATCCCCGATGACCGCACCTGCATGAAACCGGCAGCCTTCCCCTGCTTCGAGGTCACCGGTCAAATGTACGTGCGGACCGACCTCGCAGTCAGGCCCCAGACGAACGGCCTCGTCAATCACGGCAAAAGCACCCACCCTAACGGACGGATGCAGTTCGGCATCGGGATGCACAACAGCGGTGGCATGTATCAACATGCCTCAACTGTAAAAATATCCGAGCTCACGTAAAGAAGCGAAATCACGGGAGCGCTCTACGGTTGCCTGACCGAGGATGACATGATCCAGCACATCAATGCGCAACACCTTCCCGGCCCGGATCAAATCACGCGTCACCTTGATATCCGCTTCCGACGGGGTTGGATCTCCTGACGGATGGTTATGAGCCAGAACGATGGCCGAAGCATGGTGCGCCACGGCCGGGCGAAACACCTCCCGCGGATGAATCAGTACGGAATCCAGAGTGCCTTGGGTGATCTCCACCACACGAATCAACTTGCGACGCGTATTCAGCAGCACGACCTGAAAATGCTCCACTTCCCGCATCCGGGCCTCTTCGCGCAACAAATCGGCCACCCGTTCGGGTGTGTCCAGCATGGGAGCATCCGACTGGATCTCCCTGGCCATCCGCTGTGCCAGCGTAAACCCCGCCTTCAGGGTCACCGCCTTGTCCGGCCCCACGCCCGGAATCTGACGCAATTCCTGCAGGCTCGCTTTGGCCAGGCGATGCAGGGACCCAAAAGCCCGCATCAACTGTTCAGAAACATGTATGGCGCTACGCCCCTTGAGCCCGGTCCTCAGCAGGATGGCGATCAAATCGGTATTATCCAAAGCATCCGCCCCGATTTCTATCAAACGTTCTCTGGGACGTTCTTTAAGTGGTAAATCCTTGATGCGTACACTGTGAGTCATATCCCCCTATCACAATCAAACGAATGGAAAAGAGCAAACCTACGCAGCTCCATCGGATCAAATAATCCAAGTACTCGAAGGTCGCCTTTTCAGAGTTTTCACCGCTTCGGAATCGAAATACCACGAAAATGGACCATCACGGTGTGCATCGCATCATCGGGAACTTGACCGACCATGCTCCCAAGTGACCCATGATCCAATCCCATCCAGAAAGCGGTAACTTTTTGTTAAAGCTTTCCGTCAAAACTTCCGATTCATCAGATGGACTTACTCTCAACCTTCAACCAACGGGTGGTCAGTCAACAACCAAGCGGTTTCGAGCTTACAGGAGGGCCGAAACATATGGGCTGGCCTGGGGGACGGTCCAGACACCAACAGGAGGGTGCTATGATAACAACAAGGAGAATTCCAATTTTTTTGGAAGCAGTTGGATTGTGTCCGGGACCATCGGAAAAAGAAGCCCCAGGGAGGACTGGGAAATCTGCCATGTTGAGCCGGCAGAGCCTCATATACATATTCAGGTGGGCGATGCTTGGCTGGATGATCTGGTTTTCGGTCGAAAAGTCAGTCGCCCAACAAAACTGGCTTGTACCGTTACGTCCGGAAACCATCCGTCGATCAGCGCCCCCCGCACTGGCGAGGGTTCCGAACGCTTCGGAAACCGGTTCCATACCGGATCATTCTGAAGAAAAGGAAATCAGAGGAGCTTTCGGTTTCGCACTGGGCGAAAAGGTGGATCCAAGGTTCAAGTTATATCATGACAGCCATGAGAAGGATCTGCCCTATTACAAGATCACGCCCGAGCTGACATTGACGGAAAAGATATCCATCGATTACCGGGTCCTGTTAACTCCCGGCGAGAAGAGGGTGGCCTTGATCAGAGCCAAGTGCATTTTGGAATCATTTCACGATGTCCGATCCTTTTCGCAGCGGATTCAGGAATTGATTTTGACAAAATACGGCAAAGGGACGCAGCACATCCAACCAACCAAGTTTGGTCGGAAATGGTATTATTCCAAATCAAAGCAACCAACGGTTTCCATCAGCATTGAAGAGGACTCCACCACTGGAATCGTTTATATTCAGTACTCTGATGAAGCACTTGTCAGCGAAATCAGACGGGATGTGTGGGAAAAAAGAGTGGGGAAATTCAATCTTTCGGCGCTGTAAGCAGCCTCGCAGGACGGATCCTTCCTGCAAGACTCAAGTGTATGGCTGCTGATTTCCGGCAGATCGTTCAGCACCGCAGATCATTTGTCCTTGCTACCCCGGGTGATAATGTAGCCGCCCGATTTTTCATCGCGGGTGAATCCAATGTGACCATTTTTTCCGGCGTCCTCCACCAGGTCACCAAATGATCTGTAACCATAATAAGATTCCGTGAATCCCGGTTTCCTCCGCTTCAGCGCTTCCTTAACCATGGAACCCCAAATTTTATCTCCCTCTCCCCGGTCCTGGAGCAAAGCTTCATACGTCTCGGCTATCAGCATCCAGGCTTCTTTTTTATTGATGATCTCGTCTGCCTTGGCGGATTCATCCACCTTGACGGCTTTTTTGGATTTCTTTGAAGTAGAAGGCTTCGACGGAGGTGCGGTTTGTCGGCTTGCTTTACGACGGACAAGGTCATCATAAAACACAAACTCGTCGCAATTCGATATGAGCAGATCCGAGGTGGAATTCTTGACCCCCACACCAACCACACGCTTGTTGTTCTCACGCAACTTGCTGACCAACGGTGAAAAATCCGAATCACCGCTGATGATCACAAAGGTATCCACGTGCTGCTTGGTATAACAGAGATCCAAGGCATCCACCACCAACCGGATATCCGCAGAATTTTTGCCGGATTGACGCAGGTGTGGAATTTCGATCAATTCAAAAGAGGCTTCGTGCATCAACGATTTGTATTCGCGATAGCGAGCCCAATCGCAGTATGCCTTTTTGACGACGATATTGCCCTTTAGCAAAAACCGCTCAATGATCTTTTGAATCTGAAAACCATCGTACTTGGCATCTTTAACCCCGAGGGCAATGTTTTCGAAATCGCAAAAGAGAGCGATAATTTGAGTAGCTGAAGTTGTCATAATGAAGCATGCACACCCACGATTGAGTTCCTTGCGGATCTATGTGGACCGCTGCCACTAATCTGGATGAATTCCAGGCGGTTTCAACCAAATTCATCCTGTATTTTGAGTTCTATTCAGAACGCGTGATTGACGGCAGAACCCGACCTGACCTTTTGCTTCAACAAGGAGCAAGGTGCGATCAGTCACACCCCCCCAAACCCACAAAAGAACTTCGAAAGAAATTTGTATTTTCCATTAGGTTTTCGGAGGGGATTCGGCGTATGATGCCTTTTTTGAATGAAGCCAACTCTATTCTCTGAACTGGGACTTTCTCCCGAAATCGAAAAAGCGATCAAAAAGCTCGGATTCGAGCAGGCCTCCCCCATCCAGGCGGCGGCCATACCTGTCCTGATGGAAGGCAAAGATGTCGTGGGTCAATCACAAACAGGTTCCGGTAAAACGGCAGCCTTTGGCATCCCAGCCATAGAAAAGACCGATCCGAAACTCAAAGCGGTGCAGGTGCTGATCCTGTGCCCCACCCGTGAACTGGCGGTTCAGGTTTCCGAGGAGCTTCACAAGCTCAGTTACTATCAGAAAGCCATCACCTGCCTCCCCATTTACGGAGGCCAGTCGTATGAACGTCAATTCGTCGGGCTGCGCAAGGGGGCCCAGATCGTTGTGGGCACGCCGGGACGCGTGATGGATCATATGGAGCGCGGCACCCTGCAGCTGGACCAGCTCCACACCATGATTCTGGATGAAGCGGACGTGATGCTGAACATGGGATTCCGGGAAGATATTGAAATCATCCTGGGTTCACTCCCAAAAGAACGTCAGACGGTCTTCTTCTCAGCAACCATGCCCCAACCGATCCGGAATTTGATCGAAAAATTCGCCCGGAATCCGGAAAGCATCAAGATGGAACAGCAATCCATGACGGTGCCGACGGTGGAACAGTCATTTTTCGAAGTGCATCGCCGCTTGAAAATCGAGTTACTGACGAGACTGATCGACATCCATGACCTGAAACTGGGCATCATCTTCTGCAATACCAAGGCAATGGTCGATGAACTGGTGGAACATCTGGTCGCTCAAGGCTACCAGGCCGACCGTCTGCACGGGGACATGAGTCAGCAACAGCGGGACCGGGTCATGAACCGTTTTCGCAAATCCAGTCTTGAATTTCTAGTCGCCACTGATGTGGCAGCTCGGGGGATTGATGTCGACGACGTCGAGATCGTGATCAATTATGACATTCCCTATGATCCGGAGGATTATGTTCATCGAATTGGACGCACAGGGCGGGCAGGTCGCAACGGCTTGGCGATGTCGTTTGTTTCGGGACGGGAAGTTTTTCGGATCAAAAACATTGAACGCTTCACCGGCACCCACATTCGACGCACCAAGGTCCCGACCCTCCAGGACGTTGGGGAAGCCCGCAACAGCCACGTGCTAAACCGCGTCCGGGACACTTTGAGAGAGGCAAATTTCCGAAGTCAGGAACCCTTGGTGGAAAGGTTATTGGAAGAAGGATACACCTCCACCGACATTGCCGCGGCACTTCTTTACCAGCTACAGAACGGAGAATCCAATCTGGTCAAGGAAGGACAACCGGACCCTTTCGCAGAACAACCCGACCGACGCAGCACGGGAAGTGACCGACGACAAGATTCCTACCGTGAGACACGACAGGATCAAGATCATCGCAGAGAGGAACGCGGCAGTTTTCGGGAAAGACAGGGAAGGACGGGTGACCCGCGCTTTAGAAACAGGGATGATCGTCGAGGATGGGAAGACCGAAGCGCTACCCCCCGTCATCCGGCAAAAAGAAATCAGGACACAAAACCGAACGAAACCCGTAAACCGGTGCGGGCTGAAAAACACACGGCCAAACCAGAAC
>JAQCFT010000246.1 GCA_027619545.1 Verrucomicrobiota bacterium
TTGGCTGCCAATCCAGGAGAAACATTAACCATGCTCAAAGCGTGCTAACCCTTAAAACAAAAAGCCGTGGGGTGATCGCGCATTTGATTGATTCCTTTTCCCACAAATTTGATCAAACCAGCAAGCCAACCAAGGTGGCGGTGAGATAGCATGCCATCAGGCCTGCGAACATGGACCATAATCCGAGCCGCGCGAATTCGCTTCGGCGTTCGGGAACCAGGGCGCTCAGGCCGCCTATTTGGACAGCCACACTTCCGAAGTTGGCGAATCCGCAGAGAGCATAACTGGTGATCAGAAAGGTGCGTTCGTCCAAGACCTCGCGGTTACCTGTGAGGGATAGGTATCCGAACAACTCGTTTAAAACAATGCGTTCTCCCAGCATGCTTCCGACGAGGGTGCAATGTTCCCAAGGGATGCCAATGAGCCAGGCGAAGGGTGCATTGATCCATCCGAAAATGGTTTCCAATGAAATGGGTTGCACGATGCCCATACGGGTTTGCGGCCATTGCAGGATGAAGTTGGCCAGCGCCACAATGGCGACAAAAGCCAGGACCATGGCCATGACGTTCAAAGCCAGCATGCCCCCGTCGCGTGCACCTTTGCAGAGGGCGTCGATGCTGTTGGCGGAGGTTTTGGTGTCGGTGAGTTTGGAAGTGGCACTGGTTTCGCTGGTTTCGGTTTCAGGGATGAGGATTTTTGCGATGACCAGAGCGGCCGGCGCGCTCATCAGAGAAGCTGTGACCAGGTGACCGGCCAGTTCCGGGAAACCGGCGTTGCGCCCGAACTGTGCATAGACTGCCAACACCCCGCCAGCGATGGTGGCCATGCCACCGGTCATGAGTGCCATCAGTTCGCTCTGGGTCATTTTTTGAATGTAAGGTTTGATCACCAGCGGTGCTTCCGTGTGACCCACAAAGCAGTTGGCTGCGGTGGCCAGTGTTTCACTTCCGGAAGTTCCCATCAGACGGCGCATGATCAGGGCCATCCAATGCACCATGAACTGCAGGACGCCCCAATGGTAGAGCAGCGAGGACAAGGCCCCCACGACAATGATGGTGGCAGTGATGGACACCGCAAAAATGAAGGTGTTGTTGGGACCGAACACGCTGGCGAGCTGTTCGGTGCTGGCCAGAGGACCGAAGATCATGGCGGCTCCTACCTGGGAGACGTCGTTCAGCTTCAAGACGGCTTTTTGGGCGAGGCCAAATATCTTCAGACCAATAGGGGTCTTCAGTATTAAAATCCCGATCGCCAATTGCAGCCCCAAACCCCAGACTACGGTACGAAAAGGAAATTGTCTGCGATGGCGCGAAAAGGCCCATGCCAGGGCCAGGATCGCACCCATGCCGAGCAAACTCCTGAACATTTCGATCATACCGGTTTGGTTTGCAGGTTAAGTTGGGGGAGAGTGGTTGGACTAGAAATCGTATTGATCGATGTTTTCCTGATTAAACACCAGAATGTCTCCGAGCAGGACGTGATCACCATCGATTTTCTTTTCACCGAGCTTACCGGCATCGAAGGATGTGGCACCTGAAGAGAGTTTACCTGTTGCCAACGCTTCACCCACCATAACGGTCAGATAGCCAAGCTCGGAAGTGTTCCAGAGCACGACTGATTTGACCGTGCCGTCCTTGACATAGGATTTCATGCTGTTGGGTGTGGCGAGGCCGGTGACCATGACCTCTCCGGATTTTCCAGCTTGCTTGACCGCCTCTGCAGCGCCGGGGAATGAGACGGAACTGATGCCAAAGAATCCTTTGATGTCGGGGTAGGCTTTCATCAGGTCCTGAGTGACCTTGAACGCAAGTTTTTGATCCTCATCGGATGGTTTGATGGCAACCAGGTTGAGATTCGGGTAGGTGTCGGCGATGTGGGTTTTCATGTGCTGGATCCAGACATTCTGGTTCGCAGCGGTCAGGTAAGCGGTGACGATGGCAACCTCGGCTTTGACGTCCGGTCCGCCGATGTCCGAGACCATGGTGTCAACCATACCGTGTGCGATGGCCTGTGCGGTCGCCTGATTGACAAAGTAATCACGCGCATCCTGCACCGCGTCCGCATCCCAGGAAATTACCTTGATGCCTTTTTCGCGTGCCTTGCGCATGGCCGGCGCGACCACATCGGGATCGTTGGGGGAAACGGCGATCACATCGACGCCTTTTAATGTGTATTGTTCGATCATCGATGCCTGTTTTTCGGGGGAGCCATCGGTGGGGCCGTCGTAGATTAATTCCACATTTCCCAGATCGGCAGCCGCCAATTCCGCTCCGGCGGCGCAGGATGTGAAATACGGGAGACCTTTCTTTTTGGGAATCAGGCAGATGGTGATCTTTTTGGAGCCATTTTTATCGGAGGATGCGGATGCGTTCGAGGATTCGTTGTTGGAAGCACCGGGACCGCAGGCTGTGAGGAAAACCGCCAAAACGGCGGTGAAAGCTGTGGTGATCCATCCTTTGGAAATGTTTTGTCGACTCGATTTCATATGGCTGAGCCCTGTTTATGGCGTAAAAGTTTTTGGAAGACAACCGAAAGAATCAGCAGAATCCCCAGCGCCAGAAGGTTCAATTCGTCCCGGTTCCAATGCCAACTGACAAATTCACGGGTTTCATGAATCAACAACACACCCAGGCAGGCCCCGATCAAGGTGCCCCGTCCACCGAAAATGCTCACACCTCCAATGACCACCGCCGTGATGACACCGAGTTCCATTCCCATGCCCGCATCGGCTTTTGCGGTGTTGCGACGGGCCACGAACAACACTGCCGCCAGCGCCGAGGCGAACCCGGAGAAGGTGTAGAGCGTGACCAGATAACGATCCACTCGTAGTCCTGAAAAACGGGTGGCGGTTTCATTGTGTCCGATTGCGTAGATGCCGACACCGAAAGCCCGACCGTGCATCATCCAGAGGACGATTCCAACCATCACCGCGAAAACCCATGCCGCGACGGGGAGTCCAAACCAGTCACCTTGCCCCAGCCAGGTGAAGGAGTCCGGGAATCCGGAAACAGGCTTGGCGTGACTGATGCCTTCGGCCATTCCCCGATAGGCCGCCATGGTGGCCAGTGTGATGATCAAAGGATGCACCTTCATGCGGGTGATGAACCATCCGTTCAGGAAACCGCAAAAAATTCCCACCAGCAGTGAAGCTGAGCAGGCCAGGGGAAGGGGCAGTCCTTTTTGAAAAAGCATGCCGGTGGTGATGGCGCTGAGTCCCATCACCGAACCCACCGACAAATCGATGCCGGCGGTCAGGATGATCAAGGTCATCGGGATGGCGATGATGGCCAGTTCCCAGACATGGGAGGAAAGTGCCCGCTGGACTTCCCACTGCAAAAAGGACGCGTCGAGCCGTCCCATGGCTGTCAACAGGATTCCGATCAGAACGATGAGAAACGTCTCCGGCTGCCAAATCATGTTGAGGATGCGCTGTTTCATGACTTCCGTTGACGTGAAATCCAGTGATCCGCGATGATGGCTCCCAGAATGAACAATCCCTGAATAGCCCGTGACCAGTAGGTGGCGTTTTCGCCGAGTTTCATGAAGATGAGCACGGTGGAGATCATCGTCATCAGGATGACCCCACAAAGCACTCCGCTGAGGTTGCCCAATCCACCGCTCACCGCCGTTCCGCCGACGACGACGCAGGTGACCACCAACAATTCAAGGCCCACCCCGATGCCCGAATCGACCACGGATAGCTGAGGGACACTGACCAGAGTGGCTACTCCGGTGAGGAAACCGGTCCAGGCAAAGACAAAAAGCTTGAGGGGTTTGATGGGGAGCCCCGCCAGGTAGGCGGCGTGCGGGTTGCTGCCGATCGCGTAGATACGACGTCCGATCGCGGTTCGATGCACCAGCCACAATGAAACCAGGATCACGGTCAAAGCGGTCCATAGACTGATGGGGATTCCCATGAAGGCGCCGGTTCCGAGGAAACGGATGCCGTCCGGTAGGTCAGTGATCCAGGAACCTCCCATCACGATTTCCGTGACACCACGAAGCGCGGTGAGCATGCCCAGCGTCACGATGATGGAGGGCACCCCGGCATAAGCCACCAGCCAACCGTTTAACAGTCCAATGACGACACCGATGCCCAGTGTCAGAACAATGGCCATGCCCGGGGGAAGGTGACCGCGTGATTCGGACACCATCGCTCCCATGCATGCCGCCAGGAGCCCCATCATGGAACCAACGGAAATATCTATTTCCCCGGAAACCAGCACCAGCATCAACCCGCAACTGATGATGCAGACCGGAGCTGCTTGAACGGCGATATCCTTGATGTTTTGGGTTTCCAGGAATGCAGGGTTCATCACGCTGACGATTCCAAGCAGCAGCACGATGAACAGGAACAATCCGGCTGCTCGATGACTCAAAAGATAGATCAGTGCACGTTTTAGGGGAGGTGTTGTGTGGGTACTTGTTGCGTCCGTCATGCCGACCTCCTTGCCTCTTCAGGGAGGGCGAGTTTCAAGAGTTGTTCCTGAGTTGCCTCATTTGCTTTGAGTTCGCCCCGGATGGTTCCTTCACACAGAACCAGGATGCGATGGCTTAGAGAAAGGATTTCCGGAAGTTCCGAGGAGATCAACAAAACAGCAGAACCTTGTGCCGCGAGTTCGCGGATCAGCCGGTGTACCTCATGTTTGGCTCCGACATCCACGCCTCGGGTGGGTTCATCGAGGATGAACAGCTTCGGGAGACGATGGACCCATTTCCCGATAACGATTTTTTGTTGATTACCGCCGGAAAGTGAATGAGCCGGGTGGTCCGGGGTCTCGGTCTTGATGCCCAGTTTTTCGATCAATGCCTTTCCACTGGATCGCATGGCCTTCGTTTTTAAGCCCAAGGGGCCTTGAAACTCTCTTAATGAAGGCAGTAATAAATTGGTTTCGACGGACAGCGGCAGGACGAGTCCCTGTTGCTGTCGGTCTTCCGGCACCATGGCCATCCCTGCCTGGATGGTGTCCTGAATGGTGAATCCTTTACTCAAAGGAGAGCCCAGGTAAATGATTTCACCCGCATCAAAAGGATCAATGCCGAAAATGCCCCTCGCGATCTCTGAACGCCCCGCGCCAACCAGTCCGGACATGCCCAGTATTTCACCGGGTTGAATCTTAAATGAAATTTTCTGGAACACTCCTTCACGTGACAGGTTTTTGATCTCAAGGATAGGGGGGCGATTCTTGCTTTCATCTGGAGCTGTGCCACTCCCGGGTTTTTGGGTGATGTCCCTGCCCACCATGTGCTGGATCAATGCTTCCTGGTTCAGGGATGCGATGTCCGAGGTGGCGACCCAGGTTCCGTCGCGCAAGACAGTCACACGATCCGCCAGTCTGAATATTTCTTCCAATCGATGACTGACATAGAGAATGCCTACTCCCTGTTGTTTCAGTGTGTTGACCTTTTCAAACAGCGATTCACTTTCGCGAGCGGAAAGGGAAGCGGTGGGTTCGTCCAGAATCAGGATGCGGCACTGGTGCAACAGGGCGCGGGCGATGCTGACCATTTGACGTTGCGCGAGCGACATGTCGCCAACGGGCTGCGTCAGGGGCAGCTCCTCTCCAAGGTTGGCAAGGATTGCGCGGGCTTTTTTTCGCATGGTGGATTGATCCAGCCAGGCTCCCCCGAGTGCGGCGGGTTCGCGCCCGACAAACAAGTTGTCCACCGCGTTGAGATGCGGGAAAACCACCGGTTCCTGATGAACGGCCAGGATGCCATGCGCTTCCACCGAATGGACACGACCCAGTGGCAAGGGTGTTTCATTCCATTGGACAGTTCCTGCGTTGGGCAGGAGGACGCCGCTCAGGATCTTGATCAGGGTGGATTTGCCTGCCCCATTTTCGCCGCAGAGGGCGTGCACTTCGCCCGGACGAATGTCCAGGGACACGTCCTTGAGGGCATGAGTGCCTCCGTAGGATTTACTGAGATGAACGGCTCGGAGTGGTTCCATGAAAGGTCAGGCGTAGGAACTGGCGCTGCTCAATCCAAGTTGGGCACGGCGTTCTTTCCGTTCCTTGGCGATGGTTTGTTCATGACCACTTTCCCGATAAGATTGAAGGGGGTTTTCCGGGAGTTTGTGTTGGTTGCGCCAGTCCTTGATGGCACCGGTGACATCGGTCATGAAAGCACGTTGAAGGCATTGCTCGGCCTCGATGATGTCTCCTGTGGATTGATATTGTCGCAGCTTGTTGAAATCCACCAGCGCCGCTTTGGCATAGAGTTCCTGTGCCCAGGTGACGGTCTGGATCATTGCCTGGATTTTGGGCTTCAGGTTGTGCGATTGATCGACCATATAAGCAATTTCGGGAGCGCTGCCGGTGTCGTGCGCGTAGCCATGAATCTCGGCGAAGATGCGGAAGACCTGGTAAGGATCGATGGACCCCAGTGTCAGGTCATCGTCCGCGTAACGCCGGTCATTGAAATGAAATCCGCCAAGACGCCCTTCATCCAAAAGCCATGCGACAATCTGCTCGATGTTCTGCGAGGCGTAATGGTGACCGGTATCTACCAGCACCTTGGCTTGTGATCCCGTTTTTTGAGCCAGTTGGAGGGACATGCCCCAGTCCGCAATGTCGGTATGATAAAAAGCGGGCTCAAAGGGTTTGTATTCGATCAGTAGGGTTTGGTCCTCTGAAAGAGATTCGTGACAGCGTTGGAGGTGTTGCTCGAAGACTCGTTTCCTGCGCCGTATGTCATCCTGGCCCGGATAATTGGTGCCGTCGGCAAACCAAAGGGTGATGATCGGGCTGTCGCATTGGGTGGCGATGTCAATACTGTCCAGACAATGTTGAAGGGCCTGGTTTTGAATGCCGGTATCCGGGTTGCCAAAAGAGCCCAGTTTGTAGACCTGATCTTGAAACAGGTTCGGGTTGATGCTGCCGATGCGGATGCTTTCGGATGTGGCTGCCCGGGTGACCGTAGCAGGTGTTTGCTCTTCATTGAAATCCCAGAGAACGTGGACAGCCATGGTGGAGCATGCCCCGGTCAGGCGGTGAACGGTTGCAGCATCCTTGATTTTGTCGTAAATATCGATGGCGGCTGCGTCCTGATGGAATTTTCCGAACCGTGTTCCGGTGTCGGCAAAACCCCAGGAAGGCAGCTCAATGTCCAGTCCGTCCAGGGCCTGAAAGATACGCTCCGTATGGATGTTGTTCATGGTGGTTCAAAAATTAACGCAGACGGACCGATTAGAGAAGAAAAAGCATGCAATACCTGTTTATTGGATTGGGATCGCTCTTTGTAGGGCTGGGGGTGATGGGAATGTTCCTGCCATTGTTGCCGACCACACCGTTTTTGTTGTTGGCGGCGGCCTGTTATGCGAGGGGTTCCAAAAGGATTCATACGTGGCTGCTGAATCATCCCTGGTTTGGCGAAACCATTCGGCGGTATCAGGGGGGGCACGGTATTCCCCGCAAGGCCCGCAACAAGACGATCCTGATTCTGTGGAGCACACTGATGATATCTGCCTGGTTTGTTCAGGGTCGGTGGTGGTTGCTGCTGATTCTGTTGGCGGTCGGGATTGGGGTTTCCACTTATCTGATGCGTCTCCCTCT
>JAQCFT010000247.1 GCA_027619545.1 Verrucomicrobiota bacterium
GTCCAAACTAACCGGCGGGGATGCGCCCCCGCCGGTTTTTATTTGCCCAAAGGGATTTATTCCGATTGCCAAAAGTGTTTACCGAACCGGATTTGCCAGTCTATCCGATTCTCAGACCCGTTCTGATGCATCGGAAATAGCGCCGCAGTGACGCCGAGTTTTTTTGATATTTCCAATGGCAGCCACTATCAATCCAAGGTGCTCACCACGGATTTTCCAAGGAGTGCCTCAAGTGAGGTTCCAACAAAGCCGGCTCCAACAGAAACGCATCGTGACCTTTTTCTGAGTGAATGGTGATGTGTCGGCAGTCGATGCCGCTTTGCTTGAGGATGCGAGCCATCTGAACCTGATCTTCCGGATAAAAACAAACATCGGAATCCACACTGAAGATCATGTATTTTTGATGGGCACAAGGTTCCAGCAAGGATTCAAAATCCTCCTTCCCTGCTTCCTTCAGTAAATCAAACCGCAACCAGGCTTCGCACAGCCGCACATATGTGTTGGCATCAAATCGACGCACGAATTTGGTGCCCTGATGAAGCAAGTAGGATTCGATGGGGTGACTGAACCGATATTGTTTGAACCCGCTGGATGGCTGTATGATTTCATCACGCGCCCGGTCCTCCATGGTGTGCAGGGAAACATAGGTCTTGTGAGCAATCATCCTGGCCAGGGCAAGGCCCTGCTCCGGACATTCTCCTTCATAGTAATCGCCCCCGTTAAAAAACGGATCCGCCTCAATTGCATAGATCTGCTCAAAATTGTGAATGCGGTGCAGGGTCGTTGCATACAGACTGGTCGCCATCGGAATGACCACCCGCACCCGATCCGGGTACCGGGTTGCAAAACTCAAACACGCCATCCCCCCCATGGACCCCCCCACCACCGCATGCAGACATTCGATACCCAAGCCGTCCAATAAAAGGGCCTGGGAATCGACGATATCCCGAATGGCAATACTCGGAAACAGAGAACCATAGGGTTTACCGGTGGAACGATTCAGAGAGGAAGGCCCCGTGGTGCCGTAGCATCCCCCCAGATAGTTGGCACAGACCACAAAGAAACGGTCGGTGTTCAACGCTTTTCCCGGCCCGATGAAATCAGACCACCATCCTTCATGACAATCATCGGTCCAATAACGCCCATCCGGACCGGCTGCGTCCACTTGGTGATTCAGACCCGAGGCATGCTGGCTTCCGGAAAGGGCGTGAAAGAGCAGGATGGCATTGTCTCGCGCTTCGTTGAGGCGTCCAAAAGTCTCGTAAGCCACGTGGACATCCTTCAACCCTCCACCATGATAGAGTTCCAAAGGATGATTCTCTGTGCCGACTTGAATGAAATGTGTTTCCATCTGATCCATACCGGAAAATGAGCAAGACAAAGCTGTTAGTTGTATCCGTCAGGCGCCATCCTTTCGGGCCTGTCGGTAGTGTCCAACCTATTTCAAGAACCAAAAGCAACGGCACCCCGAGGACCAATCGCCAAGGGGTGCCCTGCCTTAAAAAACAAGAGCCGCGCGTCAAGCCCCGACGGAAGACTCGATGGCTTGGTCGACATCGGCGATAATGTCATCAATGTGCTCCAACCCGACGGACAAACGGATCAATTCAGGTGCAATCCCGCCGGCCTGCTGCGCTTCGGCAGACAACTGGGAATGGGTTGTCGTGGCAGGATGGATGGCAAGACTCTTGGCATCGCCCACATTGGCAAGGTGCGAAAACAGTTTCAGGTTTTCGATGAACTTGCTTCCAGCCTTTGCGCCACCTTTGATTCCGAACACCACCATGGAACCACCTTTGCCACCCAGGTATTTATCGGCCAGCGCCTTATTCTTATCACCCTCAAGTGAAGGATAACGCACCCAGTCCACACCGGGATGGGATTGAAGGTGTTTCGCCAAAGCCAATGCGTTATCGCAATGGCGGTCCATTCTCAGGGGCAGTGTTTCGATTCCCTGCAGGAACATCCAGGCATTATCGGGAGTGATGCAGGCGCCCAGATTCCTCAAGGGAACCACCCGCATGCGAAGAATGAAAGCAATCGGGCTCAGATCTCCCAAATCATGCGCCCATCGAACGCCATGATAGCTGGACTCGGGCTCATTCATCAGGGGGAATTTGTCCGACTTCCAATCAAATTTACCAGAATCCACAACAATGCCGCCAATCCCCGTTCCGTGTCCGCCCAGCCATTTGGTCAGGGAATGAATCACGATATCGGCACCATGATCGATGGGACGTTCGAGGTAAGGTGTTGAAAAAGTGGCATCCACCACCAGAGGCAGACCATGATCGTGGGCGATCTTGGCAATGGCCTCGATGTCGGCAACATCCAATCCGGGATTACTCACTGTTTCACAAAAAAGCAGCTTGGTCTTAGGAGTAATCGCCTTGGCGAAATTCTCCGGGTCGTTGGAATCAACAAAGTTGGTCTTGATATTGAACTGGGGCAGGATGTCGTTGAACTGCGTAAAGGTGCCGCCATACAGATTATTGGCCGATACAATCTCATCCCCGGCCTGACAAAGATTGATAATGGTGTAAAAAATGGCACTCGTTCCGGATGAAAGCGCAAGAGCAGCTGCTCCGTTATCCAGCGCCGCAACCCGCTGTTCCAACACATCCTGCGTCGGATTCATGATTCGGGAGTAAATGTTCCCGAGCTCTTTCAGAGCGAATAGATTGGCAGCATGCTCGGTATCCCTGAAAACAAAGGAGCTGGTCCGATAAACAGGAACGGCACGAGCATTGGATGCGATATCGGGCGTATGCCCGCCATGTAAACATAGTGTTTCTAATTTCATAAGGTAGACCTGACCATCTTAAGGAATATATCCCAGGTAACTCAATAAACTTTATCCCAACAATTCTTCCACTTTCTGACTGATCAAGGAAGTTTCGCGCATCAATGATTCTCCAACCAAAATGGCACCGGCCCCTCCTTTGGTAACCGTCCGGACGTCGTCTCGAGTGTAGATCCCGCTTTCGGCAACCAACAGAGCGCCATCAGGCCGTCCGGACTGCTGCCAGATTGAAGCAAGTCGATGTGTTGTGTCCAAATCGACTGAAAAGTCCTTTAAATTCCGATTATTAACCCCCACCAGCACGGCCCCGACATCCATCACACGCCGCAGTTCCTCTTCGTCATGCACTTCAACCAATGCAGTCAATCCGGCATCCACGGCAAATTGATGCAGAGACGCCAGTTGATCATCCTCCAGAATGGCGGCAATCAACAAAATGGCGTCAGCGCCATAATCAACCGCCTCTTCAATCTGACGCGCGTCGATCATAAAATCCTTTCGAAGCAGCGGCAAATCAACCACTTCCCTCACCTGCTTCAAGTAATCCAGCGAACCCTGAAAATAATCCGTATCAGTCAACACGGACAAACAGGTCGCGCCCGCGGATTGATAGGCCCTGGCAACTTGAACCGGATCGAAATCGGGACAAATCACGCCTTTGGACGGGGACGCCTTCTTGACCTCCGCTATCAGTGCAACATCGCCTCTCCGGGGTTTGCGCAGGGCTTCTAAGAAGTTTCTTACGCCCCGTTGTTGAGCTTTGGCCGCAACATCTCCGACTGCGGCGCAAACCGAAGGCAAAAGGCTGACTTCCTTTTTCTTGGTCTCTACGATTTTATCAAGAATGGTCATGCATCCCCCTCCTCGCTGCCGCCGGCAATTTTCTTGACGGGGCACCCTGCGCGCAACCAGCCATTGACGAAATCGTCCAAATCACCGTCCATGACCCCCTGGACATCACTGGTTTCGATGCCAGTTCGTAAATCCTTGACCATGCGGTAGGGCTGAAACACATAACTGCGAATCTGGTTCCCCCAGGAAACACTGCCTTTTTCACCGTAAAATCGCTCCATATCCTTTTTCTGCTGATCCTGTTTCAGAGCAAAAATCCTGGACAACAACAAGTTCATAGCAGTGGCTCTGTTTTGGTGCTGAGATCGTTGGGCTTGGCTGGCAACGGAAATACCGGTCGGGATATGAGTGATTCGAACCGCGGTTTCCACCTTGTTAACGTTTTGCCCCCCCTTGCCGCCAGAACGGAACGTATCAACACGAAACTCAGTAGGAGGAAGTTCTTCCTGTTCGGCTTCAGCGATTTCAGCAATCACATCCACACTCGCAAAACTGGTGTGCCTGCGTTTGTTGGAATCAAATGGAGAAATGCGCACGAGCCGGTGCACGCCTCGTTCAGCTTTGCAGAATCCGTAGGCATTATCTCCGGTAACCAACATCACCACACTCTTGATTCCCGCCGAATCGCCTTCCAGCAAATCGGTTACCTCGACTTTCCAACCACGTTCCTCGGCCCAGCGCTGATACATGCGCATCATCATGTCCGCCCAATCACAGGATTCGGTTCCACCTGCGCCCGCATTGATACTGAGAATGCAGTTGTTGGCATCGTGAGGACCGTTGAGAAACGAACTCAACTCCAATGCTTCAAAGTCTTTACGAAACAACTGCAAATCCTTTTTCAGATCGGTCTCGATGGTCTCCTGAATCTCCTCCGGCTCCTCCTCTCCGAGTTCCAGCATGACCTCGACATCATCCAGTTTGCTGGCACCTGTCCTGAGAGGGTCCAGCTTTCTCCGGATGGAGCTGGCTTCGTCCATGAGTTTTTGAGCCGCATCCCGGTCATTCCAGAAATCTTCGCGACTCATCTGAGCTTCAAGCTCAGTAAGGCGTTTTTTTAATCGATCCTCGTCAAAGAAACCTCCGTAAATGCGAAAGTTTCTCTCTCAAAGCGACTAACTCTTCTTTAACCTGCTCAAACATAGGTCTGAAAATTAAGTGATCCGCCTTCGAATGACGAGTGAAAATGAGAAAATTAATTTTTTTTACTTTTTTCTGACACCGATCTGACCTTTTTTACGCATTTATAATATGAGGGGGGAATCCTTGAGGGAGGATACTCTTTCGGACCTTCTCAATTTTTAGCTTGAACAGGTCACCCATATGTTAAAGGAGGGTGGGTGAAGTGGTCAGGTTGAGATTGAAACATGGTGTCGAGGCGGTTTTGCTTGGTTGCTCCGCCCTGCGCTGTGGGTCCGGATTCCCAAACCTTTTGTGGTTGTTTCTTGGTTCAACTGCAATTGGTTCCGAACCGCCCCATTTTCATTTCAGGGGGCGGTTCGGAACTTCCCTCATCATGCTTCACCGAACCAAGCCAATCCCTCTCTCCTCACTCGGTTAATCCACTATTTCCAATTGAGAAGGAACCACTTCCACTTCATTCAAATAATGGGTCCTGAGGTTTTCAAATGCCTTCACCAATTCTGGCCGTTGTCCGGCAATATCAAAGCGCTCGGATGGATCATGCAACAGATTGAAAATCAACGGATTTTCATGTTCCACCACCGGATCTCTACCATAGGCTGACTTGGTCAGGTAATGAGCTTTATACGCCCCCATACGCAAGGCAAAGATACGGGTGCCACGATAAAAGGCAAAGTGAGGCCTGGCTGAACGCCCATTCTCAAACAACACCGAAGCCAGATCATAGCCATCCTTTTGAGTGATTTCCGATTCAGGAATACCGGACAGCCGGGCGAAAGTAGGAAAAAGGTCGAGTGTGGAAGCCAATTCACTGGTGATCCCACCTGCCTTAATTTTTCCGGGCCACCAGGCAATGGCCGGTTCGCGCATCCCCCCTTCCCAGGTGCTGCCTTTTCCTTCATGCAACAGTCCAGCCGTGCCTCCTGCGGGCCCCTGTGTCAGCCATGGTCCGTTGTCACTGGTGAAGAACACCAGTGTATGTTGATCAAGCCCCGTTTCACGCAGGGTGTTCAACACTTGCCCTACACTCCAGTCCACTTCTTCCACGACATCACCGAACAGTCCCCGAAGACTTTTGTTTTCAAATTGCGGAGAGCGAAACAAGGGAACGTGAGGCAAGGAATGCGCCAGGTAGAGGAAAAATGGTTTTTCCTGATTCGATTTGATGAATGTCACCGCCTCCTGTGTGTAACGACGTGTGATGGTGGTCTGGTCCGCAGGACGTTCCACCACCTTTTCATCTCGCATCAATGGAACATTCCACCATTCCACCTCGGGCTCCAGACTTCTGGCGGCTCCACCGGGAGATCCAGGCAACAGGTCCATGTCGTTTGAATAAGGAATGCCGAAATACGAATCGAATCCATGGCTGGTCGGCAGAAACTGTGGCAAATGGCCCAAATGCCACTTGCCCACAGCAGCTGTTGCATAACCCTGCCCCTTGATAGCCTCGGCCATCGTCCATTCCGAGGCCGGCAAACCGCCTTTCGAATTCGGAAACAACACCCGGCGCCGATCACTGCACATGCCACTTCGAACGGGATAACGACCGGTCAGCAATCCCGCTCGACTTGGAGTACAGACCGAGGCAGCCGAATAAAAATCGGTGAACCGCATCCCCTCCTGCGCCATGCGATCCAGATGAGGGGTACGAATGGTTGGATTCCCATAGACTCCCAGATCGCCATAGCCCAGATCATCCACAAAGATCATGACGATATTGGGCTTGCTGGCTCCTTTCATCTGGATCGCGCTACCAACAAAAATACTGGCGATCAGTGCCAAAAAAATGCGAATACTCATGTGAACGTGCCGCTTTGCTGAATAACGCGACACCCGGGCTGGATTCATGTTCAACGGGGAAAACATGAGGGAATTGTGAAAAATAAGGGAACGTGTTTCGAGTACAAATGTGGAGCCTGTCGAGAGCGGTGCGAAGCATCGTTTTGAATACAGCCCGCCACTCCCAGACAAGCACAATCGCTAAAAAACGGATCCCGCTGGTTGGTGCGGTTGCCTTTTGGGCAGATAAGCATCCCTGGATCCCCGCTAACCAAAGCGTTTCACTGACGCATCCAAGCCAGAATCAAGTCGCCACATCCTGGAAGTTCAAAGTTGCTTCAGGAAAACTTCAGTTCGGTCGTGGCCGCATCGGGTTCCCAGTTGCGAGGGGGTTTCGTCCGAATAGAATGGACCTCCTTGATCGATATCTGGTTGCCCTTGGCCTTTGCAGCTTTCACAGCCAGCTCACCCGGTTTGGCGATTTGTTGAGTCACTTTCTGGCGGGGAGCCGGTTTGTATTTGATATACAGTTCATCCGGCGTCCCCTCCTCGAAGAACAACACCCTGGATTTCTCCGGCGCCAAGCGGTATTCCTTGTTCAAAATGGTTCCTCCAAAGGTAAACCGCTTCAGATAAGTCACCTTCTTGTGTTGATACGCCATCGTGACGACCTGATCTCGATCCGGCTTTCCACAGAAAAGAACATCCTTATCCACAAAGAGTTTGTCTGGAATTTCGATCACTTTGTAGAGACCGTCTTTGAACACAATCAACACCTTGTCGTATTTCGAACAAGCCATTTGGAACTCCTCTCCGGAGATTTTATGCCCCAAATACCCTTTGTCCCGGTCGTAAGAAAACTTCAGCGACTTAAAGGCCGCTTCCTTGGCTGTGACAGCTTCAAATTCCGCAATCTTCGTCCGGCGGGGATAAAGATCGCCGTATTGC
>JAQCFT010000248.1 GCA_027619545.1 Verrucomicrobiota bacterium
CAAAGGATGGTCTTAGTTTAAAAGTTCAAGTTTCCATTCGTTTTCGCCCTAGGAAGGAAACTTTACCTCAGTTGCACGTTAACATAGGCCCAGACTACGCGAAAAAAGTGGTAGTTCCAGAAATCATCGGGAAACTCCGCTACCTGTTCGGGCAGTACACTCCCGACGAAATATACCGCTCTCAAGGCCTTCTCGCTCGGCGAGTGGTTGAGGCCGCCGCGCCTGAATTGGAGGAAAAACTGGTTGTTTTGGACGACCTTCTGCTGACAAAAATCGAGCTTCCAAGAGGTTTGCAAACGGCAATCGAAAACAAGCTCAAACAAGAACAAGCATTCCTGGAATATGAATTCAGAATCCGTCGCGAAGAACAAGAAGCGTTGCGCAAGAAGATTGAAGCAGAAGGCATCCAAAAGTTCCAAACACTCATCGAAGAAGGTCAGGGAAGCTCATTCCATGACTACCTGACCTTCCTCGGTATCCAAGCAACCTTGGCTCTGGCCACTTCGGAAAACGCCAAGGTCGTGGTGGTCGGCGGAGAAAAAGGATTACCGCTCATCCTGAATCTTCCTGATTCACTTTCGAATACAAATCGCCAACTAGCCGCATCTAATCAGCTAGGGCCTCCCCGTGATGCATCCACAGCATCACGATTTCAAATGACTGACCCCGCTTTGCTCGACGATCAGATTCAGCAAGCTACTGAGGTTTTCCGGGCCATGCCGCACCTGCATGATCTGATGCCCGAACCACCATCACTGAGCGACCCCCATCCCTGACTGAAGGGTTTGCTGAAAAGAAGTGATTTGTTCCCATTTTCTCGAGATAAGCTCGGGTGAAAAAAATGGCAAGAAATGCATTCGATCACGCGAAGGGAGCGTATAAATTGGGGAGTTGATCAATTCAGATGGCACAAATGCCGATGATCCGGGAATCAGACTTGCCCTGGAGGAATAAGTGGTCACACTGGCCGCCACAGGCTTTAGCAACATAAAGTTTAACAATTTGGAAGCATGATGCAGCCGTTCTTCCGATAATCCAGCAGGAATGGCGAACGTATCAATCAAAATGAGCGATCCCTCTTCTGGGATCACGTAATGAATATCCGCATAATGATTATCCTTGGGGATCAAGTCTCCCGAAGCACTGACAATCATCGCCCATTTCTTAAGCACTGAGTCGACAGGATTTTCCATATTTCCTCTAAAATCGGCCCCGAAAACGAGTGCCAATTGAATTAATCGAACAGCTAGATCCAATTCTTTTTCTGATAATGTGCGGACGTACTGATGCAATCCCAAATCCTGATCTGCATGATGCTCCTTGATAAATACACTCTGATGCATTTCCAATCTGACGTGGTTCATCCGCTCTCCTTTTGAACTGAACCAATCCACACATTCTGTCCGAAGCGAATCGATGGCCGGCAATGTGAAACCACTCCCCAAATCGCGGAATTTCGCCGCTAATTCCTCCGTTGTAGTGGCCAGTTTAGCCTGCCTACTTTCATCCAAATTAGCTACCAGGATGGCGGCAATGCTCAAGGTAATTTCCGGATCATTCAAAAAATAAACGGCATCCCAAAAGCGGCTATCCTCCATAAACAAAAAACATTGTTCCCAAGTCGATGGAGGAGTGGAAAGATGGGCCTGATTGTAGTAAATACCGTAGGATAATCGCATGTAAGGCAATAAATAATTCAAGTCAACACTTGGAGGAATCGGAGAAAAGATGTTTACAAAATCTTCTAGTATCAACTTGAGACCTTCTATGTTCGCCTCTTCAAGAGGAAGAAGTCGACGCTGATCCTTGGCCGATACAAGCCAATAAGAGGGAACGAGAATCAATTCATGTTCGCCAAGCAACTCCTCGGTCAACTGACCGTCGACAAGATCCGCTTCCGTTACCTGCGTAACATCCACGTCCACCCCATAAAAGGATTGAAACCGATCCAGAGCGGCGGCCCGTGGCGGGAAAGGTTCCCCGTCTTTAGCTGGCAACCCATCCAGCAAACCAGCTTGAACCAGTAACCTAATCGGAGTTTTCCCTTCGGGCGGTTCTTGCTTCTTGTCGTATTGGGAGCCTAGATGTTCTAGTATGACTTCCTCCCGTCCACGAAGGTCCAATCGAGAACCGGAATGTTCATGGTTTTCTACCTCCTGACGATTGTAGCAACCCACCGAGAGGCAGATAAGGCTCCCGTAACTTAAGATCTTTGTCCAGCCGCTAAGCTTCCGGCCGCACAAAATCGTGTCAGAGCTAGGTGCGAACTTTCCGAGCAATTCAAGGAGGAGTGAACTCATTACGCCAACAATCATCGGACTTCACCATCATAGCAACAAAAAATTCTGACTCCAGCTTTCCGAATTGAATCCTTCCTTGCAACACCAACATCGAAGCCGAAATTGCCCACAACTGATGCACACGCGCGCATCAATCGAATTTTTTTAACGTACGTTCCCCCATCCAGGAATCCATTCCTTATTGACTAGTTTTCAAGTCCAACTGAGTCCCCACCGGAAAGATGAGAGATAAAAAGTGCCGTCCGACGAGCCATGTGCGGAATTGGTATTGATCGAAATATTGAAATTCTCCCGTAATGATCTCCTCGGAGAACCGCCTCACGGCCTTCACTTCGAATAGGTGAAACGGACAGGTCAAACCGGTTCGAATGGCCTTTGAAAGGGCTTCCTTTGCGGTCCAAAGGACTGTCCAAGCCTGCTCAGCCGAAAAGCCGAGTTCGCGTATCATGACCATCTCTCCGTGCGTGCATTTGCTTTGAATCGCCTTGGCATTCTTCGGACAATGATCTTCCAGATCGATTGCCATGGGAAGTTTGGATGGAAATGCCACTGAACAGGCCATCGTATTGGAATGCGTGATGGATACCTGCCAAGGCACCGCCATTGGGTGATAGACAATGGGATCCATCAGAATACCCGGTAGTATGCGAAAGTCTGTGAGTTTTTCGAGGCCTAGGTATTGGTTGAGAGCGGACTTGGCTGCCACCCTACCCAACAGGTAGCTCCGTTTGCGAATTTCACTAACACCCAGTTGCTTCACATAGGCCAATTCTTCAGGGTGGAGCCACTGAGCCTGTTCAGACTTCAGGGAATCATATGCAGGTTTAGCCAAGCTGACGAGGTGGGCGACATAACGATCCTCGCCATAGCTTAGTTCGATCCGTTGATATTGCGTCTGTGTACTTGCCGGATGGGCGAGGTTCATTGAGTAATGATTAAGCTAATGAGTTGAAGGTGTCCACAAAGAGGCAGCCGTCGAGTATTTGAAACTCAAACCAATCGATGGTGCGACTCTCACAACCGGCAAACGTGGAAACATCTTGCTTGGATTGGTACTCATGTTGCCTGTAAAAACCGGTAGGAGTTTCAGTTTTGTCCCATTGTTTCGATTTCCCGTTTTTTGGTATTGTTGTGTCGGATAGCATAACGCTTAGCGAGCAAAATTTCGGAAATCTGCGTACTTCCTTCGATGATTTCCATTATTTTGGCATCACGGTAGAAGCGAGCAACAGGGCCAGTCTCTTCGCATCCGCGTGCGCCAAACAGTTGCACCGCCGTGGCAGCCTGGCCAGCAATCGCCCTTGAGGAAAAATACTTGGCCGTGAGAATGTCATTTGATGCATGGGCAACTTGCGCGTCTTTCAAACGAGTGGCCTGAAGCGTCAGGAGGAGAGCCGCGTCGTATTGAATCGCCAATTCTGTGAACAGCGAACGTACGCTGCCGTGTTCGATGAGAGCATGACCGAATGACTCTCGACGAAGCACGAATTCTGCCGTTTCTTCAACGCACGCACGTAACATTCCAACGCAGGCCCACGTAACGCTCAACCTTCCCCAATCGAGCGCATAGGGAGCCATGAACCGAAAAGCCGTCCCAGGATGCCCAAACAAATTGTCCTTATGAACCATACAACCGTTCAATTGGATATTAGCAAGGTGTGCAGCTCGGAATCCCAGCATTTCGGGGGCAGGATTGATCTTTATTCCAGGGGTATCCTTGTCGATCAGGATCGCCACAGGCTTGTCCCCCAGACGTCCAAACACGATGAAGACGTCTGCAATCGCCCCGCAAGTGATCCACTTTTTTGAGCCCGAGACCTCGATCATATCGCCCACCTCGACGAATGTGGTTTTGATTCCCTCGAGATCGCTGCCAGCATTCGGTTCGGTAAAACAAATGGCGCCAAGCTTCCGACCGCTGGCCAACTCGGGAAGGAGTTCCGATTTTTGTTGGTCACTCCCCCACCGAAGCAAGGATTGAAGGACCATCGTATGCACATTGAAAAGAGAAGAAAGAGACGGGCTGTGGCGGGCGATGGCTTCGGTGAAAAATCCAAATTGGCACGCGGTCCATCCCAATCCGCCGTTCTCCTTGGATAGTGTCCCAGCAAGAAATCCCTTCCTGCGACATGCATCAATGATTTCATTATCGAATCCCCGTTGAGGTTCCAGTTCAGGGCTTTTTTAGAAACATATTCGCGCGCAAATTTCTTGTATTCTTCATATGATTCAATCTCTTCAGGCGTAAGTTGTGCTTGCATGGAAATTGTTTTGGTTAGTTGGTGTAACTGAAAAAACCCTGACCTGATTTACGCCCAAGCTCTCCGGCATCGACTTTTTGCTGCAACAGGGGACAACAACGGAATTTCGAATCCTGGAAGCTTTCATATAGCACGTTGAGAGAATCGCGAACAACATCCAACCCAATCAGGTCGGCTGTCTCCAAGGGGCCCATTGCATGACCAAAACACTGCTTGAAGATCCGATCCACCTGCTCGGCGCTTGCTACCTGATCCTGCACTACCCACATAGCCTCATTCATGAGAAGATGTGAAACGCGGTTGGACACAAATCCTGGAAGGTCTTGGACGATCACCGCCTCCTTCTCAAGAAGCCCAAGAAAAGCGGCTACTTGATCAAGCGTCTCCGTTGAAGTATGAAATCCCTTCATGACCTCGACAACAGGCTTCAGGAAGACAGGATTCATGAAATGCATCCCAACAAGCTTGTCGGGACGCTTGGTGACTGCGGCTATCCGGGTGATTGGCAAACACGAAGTATTTATTCCAAAACAGATTTGTGGCGGGCATATATGATCCAGTGATCGATGAACTTCCTGTTTGGTTTCGAGGTGCTCACTCACGTTCTCAACAATAAAATCGCATTCGGCGAGCATCCCTAAATCGGTTGAAAAGGAAAGCCCCTTGTCGGAATGGTCACTGTGAACTCGCGGGATCCCCGTCTTCATCATGGGCGCAAATCTAACGCCTTTTGCAATCTCGGCTCGAGCCCTCTCAAGTTGTGCAGGCTCTTTGTCCACAATGATCGCCTTTAGCTCGTGCAGCATGGCATCAACGGCAATTCCCACCCCCATCGTTCCCGCACCGACGATTCCGATTGTTTTGATTGGAGTCATGTCACTCATACTTGTTGGCTTGTTACTGGAAGTGTGCGCTGTTCATGTCTTGAGGTCCATGCAATTCGATATAGTTCGGATAAAGCGGAATGGCTTCGAGATCATGCTTGAGAATCTGAACGCCATCCAACTCACTCAGCACATTGAATCCGGCGAAGTGATAGGTAATCTTCATCATCCGGTTTCTTTGTGTAGGAACGAACTCAGCCATCAGTTCTTGGGCATGTTTTTTCGCAAGGTGCATGACATATGTCAGCAAAACGGAACCAACGCCGTGGGACATTACGCGGCAAGACATCAAGAGTAGTTTAAGCAGGAACGCCCGCTCCTGGCGTTGAATCAAGGCTAGACCGATGTAACCATGATCTCCAAACCGGTCTTTAAGCGAGCATATAAGCAAAAGGTGTTGAGGGCAATTGCTCAGCACCTTCAACTCATCGTAGTTGTAGGTGCGCCCCGTAGCATTCATTTGATTAGTGCGGACCGTCAACTCTTCGGCTCTTCGCAAGTCCGCTTCCTTTGCACGACGGATCGAGAATACCATGCCAAGAGAGGCCAAAAACGAATCTTTTGGACCGACGTATTCCCGTTCCGCAGTCCGTCGATTGAGTTGCTCTCGGTAGAGGCTTCGTCTTCGGCTGCTTTCCCCCGTAATAAAACGTGGATTCAGATCCCTTCGAGCCAATAGATCATCGATCGATTCGGCGTGGAAACAACGCACTTCCGGGTGGGCTGATGAAACTTCGGCGAGTTCGAACGGTTGGTCGTCAATAAACAGAAATGTATCAAGGCCAAGATTGAGGACCTCTCCGATGCGACTTATCGATGAGGATTTCGCATTCCAACCAATCTCCGGGGTTAAGAAAAAGTGATCCAATTTGAAGGTTTGAAGCTGCTGAAGGGCAGCTTTATGGTTGTTTTTGCTGGCGATAGACAAAAGGATCCCCCGGCGATCAAGCTCCTCCAATATTTCGGTCACTCCCTCCTTCAATACCACTGGCTCGGGCTCAAGCAGGGTTCCATCCCAAATGGTATTGTCGAGATCCCATATGACGCATTTTATCTCTTTCTGAGATTCATTTTCCTGGTTCATGACATGTTTGGATAGCAAAGCGCACCTCCTTCTGTTTCAACAAACACTGCGAGGCCAGTGTGTTCGAACATTTCTAAACAGGCAAGCACGAAGCGAGGCGGTTATTGCGTATTAGTGCAATATGATACCTCCCGATGTAATAAGCCCTAAGTCCAAAATCGTTCCGAACGGGCGACAGAAATTGGGCTAAGGAAAAAGGCAAACTTTCGGACGGCTTATTGAGGTTAAAAAAAGTTCCTTAAGATGATCCCTCATTTCCTTGGACAAGTTTTTGCATCCTTCTGTGATTGAGTATAATGGGTGATTTGGAATTGCGGGATTTTCATCTTGCATAAGAATTGGATATATTTTATCGTCTTAACGTGGATGGTGAATTAAAGGCTGCTTTGCAGTGATGAGAAAATATCGTCTGATCCGCAATAATTTTTATAACGTCAAACAACACAACATTCGAAATATGAACCCAATGCTTCTATTAACATACACGGTTATTTGCCTCCTGGTCGCTTACATCGGCAAGGATCGGACCCTTAAATTCTGGGGCAATTTTATCTTGAGTCTTTTGTTATCCCCCGTGCTCGGCTTGCTTGCGATAGCTTTCGAGCAACGTATGGAAGAAACGCGGGCAAGTTCTTCTACATCGAATTAAGCATTACAGGATGCGCTTTTGCGCTTGTTTCCCTGCGGGTTTGTGGCGTGGTCATGGTTCAAACCCGCAGGAGGGCCTGTGGTTTCTCCTCGATCCCATGAGTTACGAGGAATAGCGGAAGGTGCGCACACATAAAACGCACTTTCACCCTACCCCACGTGATTATTACTCGGCGAAGTGGAACGTTGGATTCCCCTCGAAAATCTCCAGCCGGGTTAACCCATTGGTCGTTTGGCTTTACCAGAGCTGATCTCGCTAACCCGGATATTTCATCAAAACCAGAAATCTCCAAAACTGGGTGACCATTTTGGAGAATGATCGATTTTGG
>JAQCFT010000249.1 GCA_027619545.1 Verrucomicrobiota bacterium
TCCATGTTTTACCCGTCTTGGGTGCTTTTGAAAAAGTGGGGGGATCCAAAATGATCCCGGCAAACTTTCTGCCCCGGTTCCTGAACCGACGCATCCAGTCGAACACATCGCCATAAATGAAATCATGGTCATCGGGGTTCATGTCATTGAGTTGAAAATTAGCCCTGCCCCAATCCAGGTATTTTTTAGAAAGATCCAGGCTCACCGCTCGCATACCCGCCTTAGCGACACACACGGAAAATGCACAGGTGTAGGAAAACGTATTCAAAACCTCCCCCGCTGACTGTTGCCGCGGGCGAAGTTCAAACCCTTTCGTCACCTTCCCCCGCAGGCAACGCTGTCGATTTTCTCTTTGATCCAGAAAGATTCCAACCGAATAACCTTCATCAAACCGAACGGCATAACGAATCCCGTTTTCCCGAACTTGATTCGCGGGATCTTGCGTTTCGCCTTTCCATCGTTCGGGGGAAGCATGCTCAATATTGGACTTCCGAACCTGACGATCCAGATTCTTCAAGTAAAGGTGCCCGGATCCAAGCAGATGAAACCAATCCAGACACAGGGCCTCTTCCTTTGCTTGAAGACGGCCTTCTTTGGACGCAAGCAGGGCATCCCCAAACCGATCCAGGAACAACCCCGGCATGCCATCAGCCACTCCGTGAACGAGACGATAGGCGTTGGTGGAATCAGCCTTCACCAAGAGGCTTCTTCTTTCCAGCATTTGTTTGGGAATGTGTTGATGTGATTCCATTCTATCCGGAGCTTGCATTTACTTTCCAGGAACAATCAGCGGTCAACACCATGTGGGCGATTCACGTTTCTAGCCAGATAAAACGGCATTCGCCCCATAAATTTTCACATTGCGCATTACATCGGGAAGGAGCATCATACGCTACACATCCAACATGAAAACATCATTGTTCACACTTATCTGCGGGTGCTTGTTGCTCGGAAGCCAGCTTTCTTCCGGAGCCGCGGAAAACCGCGACGAAAAGGTTCGCAACGACAAAAGCACAGTCGAATCCACGGGTCTCTGGATCTACAACAACCTGGACCTGGCCATTGCCGAGGCCAAACGGGACGGCAAACCATTGCTGGTCACGTTTCGTTGTATTCCTTGAACGGCTTGCGCCGGATTTGACGGGCAGGTTGTCCGTTTGGAAGAGGAATTGAAGGAATGGATGGATCAATTCGTGCGAGTGCGCCTGATCCAATGTAATTCCGTCGATTTGAATTTGTTTCACTTTGATTACGACCTCACCTTTGCCGCATTTTTCATGAACGCCGACAAAACGCTGTATGGCCGATACGGAACACGATCCAGCCAGAAAGAGGCGGAACGGGACATCTCGATCGAAGGTTTTGCCAAGGCCATGCAAAGGGCCTTGGACCTTCACAAGGCTTACCCTGCCAACAAGGCTTCCCTGGCGGGAAAAACGGCTCCCTTCAGCGAGTTCAAGATACCCCAGGAGTTCCCTCACCTCGAAGGACGTTTTCAACCTTGGCTGGATTTCGATGGCAAGGTGGCCGCAAGCTGCATCCACTGCCACATGGTCGGCGAAGCCAACCGGCGATTCGCTCGTTCCAAGGGAACCAATGTAGATGACAAAACCATCTACCCCTGGCCCATGCCGGATGTTCTTGGCATCAATTTGGACCCCAAAGAAATTGCCAAGGTGGACAAGGTGATTCCGGGTTCGGCAGCGGATCATTCGGGTTTCAAGGCTGGCGACGTCATCCTGAAAATGGAGGGCCAACCCATTCTGTCCATTGCCGACGTGCAATGGGTCATTCACCAAGCAAAGGAACCGTCCACGATTCGAGTTGTGGCACAGCGCGGAAACGAGCAGATAGAGCTGACACTGCCCATCACCAAAGGTTGGCGCAGGACGTCGGATATCGGATGGCGCACGACCAGTTGGGACCTTCGCCGCATGGCTGCAGGAGGATTGAAAATGCGCAACATGACCGATGAAGAAATCAAAGCGCATGAACTGCCCCCCGACAAACTGGCTCTGCTGGTGGAACACACCGGCAAATATGGCGACCACGGCGTTGCCCATCGCGCGGGATTGAAACCAGGAGATATTCTGATCGAATTCGACGGCATTTCAACGTCCATGCGCGAAACTGAAATATTCGCTCATGTGCTGCGAAATCGCCCCATCGGAACAGAGGTCCAAATCAAAATCATCCGCAACGGTGAGAAAAAAACCTTCAGTTTCAAGTTACAATAATCCACGCGCCACAGAAGACATATGTTTTCAGAGAAACCGCCATCTGAATCCAACCTGACCAGAAGGTCCAATGTATTCACCCGTGCCAAACTGGCCGGAGCACTGTCGCTTCCAGCGGGGAACTTCGTTTCTCGAGCTGGCGATCAGGTGAGGCGGCGGGATGGGGTGCTTATTGCAACCAACAGGGACACTCGCTCAGATAAGAACATGGTTTCGATAATCCGCTGGCGATCGAGTATTGGCACTTGAGAAATGAAACATCCTGTACCCGACACACCTCAACTTGAATGGCCGCCAGCTTCCGTGACATCGCTCGCGTGAACAATGGCCTGAGCCAACGCAATCGACCGATCGGTCTCCGACAAAAAATCACATGGATCTACATCTAAAAAATCAGGTAGCAATGGTGGTTGGAGGCGCTGGCACGATTGGCCACGCGATCGCAAACAGTTTTGCCGGGGAAGGATGTCAGGTGTGTTTGTTTGACAACCACCCATCGACGGTGGCTTTGGCTGATTCATTACCATCCACCGCCATGGGGATTCGAGGTGACGTCACCCATTACGAAGCTGTAAAACAGGGTTTTGATCAATGCCTGGAAACCTGGAATCGAATCGATCACGTCATTTACACCGCAGGAGTCGGTTCTGGTAAATTCGGCTTCCCATTCTGGAATCTTGAACCATCGGACTGGCCACGTGTCTGGGACATCAACATGATGGGAGCGGTCCATGTGGCTCATGCATTTGCACGACATGCCATCCAAAACAATTCCGGCACCATCACCTTTCTAACTTCAGTGGCCGGGCAGATCGGATCCCAGACCGATCCACCCTACAGCGCCGCCAAAGCAGCCCTCATTAACTTCATGCAATGCGTCGCCAAAGACCTCGCCCCTTACCAAGTGCGAGCCAACGCACTTTCTCCCGGCATGGTGCAATCAGATCTTAACCGATCGGTGTGGCAAGCGGGACAGGAACTGCTTCCGGAAGAAAAACGCCAAAGTTATGAGGACTGGGCGGAAGCAAAAATCAAACATGTTTCCCCCCTGGGGAAATGGCAGAACCCGGCTTCTTTCGGTTCCATGGCCACCTTCCTGGCTTCAGAACATGCACAACACATCACCGGACAAGTATTGAACATCGACGGAGGTCAGGTCATGCATGCATGATGCCCCAACTTTAACCACTTTTCGAAAAGAACTCAGATCATGAAGATTTCCAATGTGCACCTTTTTTACAGTTGTTTTAAACAGATCCTTATGCTGGTTACCAGCGGATTAATAATCACTTCCTCTCAAGCTGAACTTTGGGATGATGTTCAACATGGTTACGCTGACAATCAAGGCACCAAGATTCATTTCGCATCGATCGGCGAGGGTTCTCTGGTGGTGATGGTGCATGGATTTCCTGATTTTTGGTACACCTGGCGTGACCAAATGGAGGTATTGAAGGATCACTACAAAGTCGTTGCCATGGATCAACGTGGCTACAATCAAAGCGACCAGCCCGAGGCTCCGGCATCCTATGACATGGTCCACCTGGTCTCCGACATTGCAGCTGTCATTCAGGCCAATCAGGCAAAACAAGCCATTGTGGTGGGTCATGACTGGGGAGGCGCGGTCGCATGGCAATTCGCATTTGCCCATCCGGAAATGACTGAAAAACTCATCATCCTCAACCTGCCCCACCCAAACGGTTTCATGCGCGAGTTGATTCAAAATGAAGAACAACGAAAAAACAGCGCTTACGCCCAGGCATTCAAAAACGGTTCACATACCGATCCCACCATTTTCTTCGGCCGGCCTATGACACCCGACGCACTGGCAGGATGGGTCACGGATGAATCGGCCCGCAAACGATATGTGGAGGCGTTTACACGATCCAATTTCAAAGGCATGCTCGAGTTCTACAAACGCAACTACCCCGACCTCCCCGCCCCATCCTCACAGGTCCCTCATATTGACATACGCATCAAATGTCCCGTGCTGGTCATCCACGGACTGAAGGATACAGCTCTCAATTCAAATGGATTGAATCAAACATGGGATTGGATTGATGGGAATCTCACCCTTGTGACCGTTCCAAAAGCAGGACATTTCGTTCAGCAAGACGCATCAGCTGTGGTCTCAAGGACAATGAAATGGTGGTTACTCTCCCAGGACTAAGCATTGCGTTTTTCCAACGCGACCCAATACATGGGGCCCCAGCCTGGATATTTATCCGGAAGAATTTGCCAACCGAATTCTGTCTTTTCCCCTATGGCTCGCGCGAAATCTGTCAGGCACTGAAAAGTGTCACCCTTTTTCTTGATCAGTTTCCGGATGTTTTCATCATTTTCCAGAGAGGAAACACTGCAGGTTGAATAGACAACGCGGCCACCTGGTTTGCATGCGAGCAACGCAGAACACAGCAGAGCATATTGACGCTGTGCGAGCAGCTTGGACCGACTGGGTTTCCACTTTTCAAGTTCGGCTGGTTGATGGAGAACATGACGTTCCGACGAACAAGGTGCATCCAGCAAAATACGATCATAGGTATCCGGCTCGTAAAGCCCCCATTTGGAAGCATCGTGCCCGCTGATTCGAATGCGCGACATCATTTCATCCGGCAAATAGGCATTCAATACCGAACGCAGTTTCTCCTTGCGGGCGCGACTCCATTCGTTCGCTGTCAGGTGACCTTGTTCTGACAATGCCTCTGCCAGAATCAAGCTCTTGCCCCCAGGAGCAGCACACATATCCAACACTCGATCCCCTGATTGAACTTCCAGGGCCTGCGCGGGTAACAGCGAAGCCGGATCCATGCGGTAATAACACTGAAGACCTTCCTGACGTTCCTCATAAGATGCTTCTTCGTCCAAACGATGGCAACCAGGCAGGCCATCCATCAGAGTTGAATCATTCGATCTCTCCCCAGGAAGTTGACCCGCAAAAGCATTCCAACGCGCGCACCGCACGGACGGCTGCATCAACGCATCACAAAGACCAGTCCATCGGCCGGCATGCTGATTTTGATAAAATGTATGAAACGCTTCCGGAATCATCTCCCCCTTTTATCACTTGTCCATTCCGGAATCACAAGCTAAGAACTTATCAGTCACAGACGGAATCCCGTCTGGAACAATCAGTCGCCATGACAACTCAATCAGACAACGCCTCCGGCATCATTCGAAAGGCTGAATTCAACACAAAAGTCTGCTCCTACTGGCTGCTTTCGGGAACCATTGCCTTTTCGGTCAGCATCATCGGCATTCCCCTGCTGTTGCTTTGGTTACCATTGGGGCAACTCATCACGCGCCGCTACCTTGCCAGCATGGAATGCATCCTGACCCCCAAGGCGCTCAAAGTGAAGAAAGGCATCTTTGTTCGTATTGAAAAAACCATCCCTCTGGAAAAAATCACTGACATGGGAATGGTTCAAGGTCCGATCATGAGGCATTACGATCTCCACTGCCTCACGGTTGAAACCGCAGGACAATCAGGCCCCGGTGCGTTGGTTTCATTGACCGGCATCAAGAACGCCATCGAATTTCGTGAAACGGTCCTGGCCCAGAGAGATGCGGCTTCGGAACCCGGAAAGAAACTCAAACCGACGAACACAACTCAAAAGGATGAAGATCAAATCCAGTTGCTGAGAGAGATCCGGGACTCACTGAAAAGCATAGAACATCACCTGAGCAATCAGGATCAGGCCTGAATTGATTCAAGGTTTTCCCACGATCACATCAACCCCAGACAAACCGGAAACATGGTTATGAACAAACAAGTAAAAACAGGCGCGTTCACACTCATAGAACTCCTCGTCGTCGTGGCCATCATCGCCATCTTGGCGGGCATGTTGCTGCCTGCGCTCGGCAAAGCCAAAGACAAAGGAAAAACCATCGTCTGCAACAGCAACCTCCGTCAACTGATCCTTGCCGCCATCATGTACGACGAAGATACGGAACGCCTCCCCATCGGATGGAATCCGCCCCACAACATCTGGTATCGCCAACTCCAAACCTACGTTGGGCGCGGCACGAACGTCTCCGGTCAAGGCGTCTTTGTTTGCCCATCCAGTTTGCAGAAAGATGAAAATGGTGCCATGCGTCCGGGTGGTTTCTGGGGATTCCTGGCCTACGCCCAAAACAGCCGCGTCAATCTGGGACGGGCAGACATCGGCATGCGCAATGTTCAGGACCCGGTTGGAACGGTTCTCTATGCGGACACCGATGGTTGGGACGCATGCCTCTACGCCGATGAAGACGGAACCGCCAACGTACTCTACCGACACAGCGGAGGATCCGAATGGAGTTCCGGCACCGCCCGACTGACCGCCCGTGCATCACGTGAGGTGGTCTTTGGCAAAGCAAACGCCTCTTTTCTGGATGGCCACATCGAACTCATCGACGAAGCCCCCCGCGAAATGTTCACACTTGAACGGGAAGAACCCCAAACCACCCCGGAACGTTAAGTGTACTCACCATTCCTTATCCTCAGCCTGGTTTTAGGCGCCATCGGCTACGGTATTCGCGGCAAGTCTCAAAAGATAGGTCAGGTATGTATGGGATTGAGCGTGGCCGGATGCATCGGTCTGACAGTCTGGCGTTCCATTGACACGCTTGGAACGTCCGGAATCCAGCGAACCCATCGTGGTCAGGCAGCCGTTGCATACACGCTGGCGCATCAGTATCTATCCGACAAATCCGCCCGGACCGGAGAAATCATTCTAATCTTCCCACCAAACAAAGAAGCCCCCACCGCGGCATTGGACTCTTTCTACGAAGGCTATGCCCGCGTCATGGCCCGATTCCGCACCATCAAACTCAAGGAAGTCGCAATGGATATCAGCGCAGCCGACATGAATGCAGGCCGCATGGATGCGGAAGACTTTGTCACAATCCTGTCAGACCACCCGAACGCTCTGGCATTCGTATCCTGGGTTGGATTCCCTGATCAAACGGACACTATCAGCCCCCTCCTGACATCAGACCATCCACCCGTTTACATTTACAACCCTTCCATCCGCACCGACTGGTCGGACACACTCAAGCTGGAGGCCGTAAAAGCCATCGCCATTGAAAAACCCCCAGCGGACACTACCGAACCAAAACCGCAAGCCATGACCCCATCTGAAGTGTTCGCTCAAACATATGAACTAATAACCAAAAAGTAACTTTGCGCCCCTTGCGTTTCTTGGCGCATTTGGGAATCCATACTGATTGCCAAAAGTATTTGCGCATAAGGGCTCGCTGATGCTTCTTATTCTCACGCCCGCTGCGCT
>JAQCFT010000250.1 GCA_027619545.1 Verrucomicrobiota bacterium
CCGGTACTTCGGGTAGGGCTCAAATGCCTATCCAACTGCAGCTTCTTGAACACGCTCTGTTCGTCCGTTGAGAGGATTTCCTCTGGTGTTTTCCCGGAGAACATCATGCGTAACATCGAAACCAGGCCCTTGACGATCTGAGAGTTGCTGTCGGCCACAAAGGTGATTGTGGGGGGAGTTGTTGATTCGACGGTTTCCTTCAGCCATACCGTCGCCTGACATCCTTTGACCCGATTTTCATCGGTTTTATCTGTTTCTTCCATGGTGGGCATCTTTTTTCCAAGATCCATCAGGTAAGCATACCGATCTTCCCAATCGTCAAATAACTCGAAATTCTCTATCAACTCCTCAATCGTCATAAGTCTTAACTTGGTAAATGCTTTATATGTTTAAACGGCTCCGGTCTCTTCGACAAGTTTCAATGCCTCTGCGCGCGCCCATTGATCAGCGGAAAGAATCTGTGAAAGCGACGGTGTCGTAACTGTTTGATGTCTGTCCATGACGGCTTCCACCAGTTCGGTGATACCCAGAAAGGACAAACGTCGTTCACAAAAGGCCTCCACCGCAATCTCATTGGCAGCATTGAACACAGCCGGCATGGTGCCGCAGGTTTCCCCTGCCCTTCCGGCAAGTCGGAGGGCCGGGAATCGATCCAGGTCAGGTTCTTCAAAATGAAGCTGGCCAATCGATGCCAGACAGGTCTGCACCCGGTCACTGGCGACTCGTTCCGGATAGGTCAGTGCATATTGTATAGGCAGGCACATATCAGGTGTGGACATCTGGGCGATCATGGACCCATCCACATATTCCACAAATGAATGAACCACACTTTGAGGATGAACAACAACTTTAACCCGCGCCATCTCCACATCAAACAACCAACGAGCCTCGATCATCTCAAGCCCTTTGTTAAACATGGTCGCCGAATCAATGGTGATTTTACGTCCCATCACCCAGGAAGGATGCTTGAGGGCCTGTTCAACCGTGATATCCTTGAACTTCTCGGCGGGAGTTTGCCGGAACGGACCGCCTGAAGCAGTCAGCCAGATGGAACGGATGGAATCATTTGGTTTACCATCCAGACATTGAAGGATCGCGGAATGTTCGGAATCTACAGCCAGCACTTTGACGCCATGCTGTTTTGCCTCGCGCATGACAATCTCCCCGGCCATTACCAGAATCTCCTTGGATGCAACGGCAATATCCTTTCCAGCGCGTATTGCCGCCAATGCTGGTTCCAATCCTGCCGTGCCGACGATGGCGATCAAAACGATATCCGCATCCGGCATGGTGGCCAAACGAATCAAGCCCTCTTCGCTTGTGCAGATTTCGATATCTCCGTTCAATTGGTTCTGCAAGGTGGGTACCAATTGTTCGTCAGCGATGGAAACGATCCTCGGCTTGAAGAGGTTCGCCTTCTCGGCCAGCAGTTCCACATTGCCGCCGGCCGCCAGCCCCACCAGTCGGATTTGATCCGGCAGGTCCTGGGCAACTTTGATCGTGCTGGTTCCGATGGATCCCGTGCTTCCCAATAAAACAACGTTTTTCATGCCATTCGAATCATCCTTCCCTTCGATTATACAGTGCCCGGCGACACATGAAGCAGACAGAGGTAAGCATACATGATCGGCGCATTGAATAAAAGACTATCAATCAGATCCAGTGCCCCACCGATTCCGGGCAGAAACTGACCGGAATCCTTCACATCCGCTTCTCGTTTAAGGAGGGACTCCACCAGATCCCCCACCACGGCGAAGGTGCCCAAGACCACCCCCAGCAGCAGGATGTGGTAAATCGGAAAACCTGCCAAATGATCTCCGGAAAGCTTCACTACGATCCACCCGAAAGCAGCTGAAAACAAAATGCCTCCACAAAACCCTTCCCAAGTCTTGGCGGGACTGACCCTTGGAATCATTTTATGCTTTCCAATCAAAGAGCCGGTTACATATGCCCCAAGATCGCTGAACTTGGTCAAGACGATGAACAGTATCAAAATCCAGGCCCCTTTATCTCTCTCAAAGTTGTAAATCCGAACCAGATAACCCGCTAGAAAATAGACATAAAACCAACCAAAAACCAACTGTCCTAACGGCAGCAATCGAGGCAATTCATATCGATAATGAAAAAACAGATACAAACATCCAAACACAATCAATCCCAACAGCAAATGCGGCATGGCTTCCTGCAGGGCATCTGGAACCCTGAGACGGTCTGAAAAAAGCGTTGCAGCCAGGTAGACCAAACCGGCGGTGTGGAGGTAAGCTTTGCCAAAACCCAACTTCTCAATCCGGAACATCTTCACAAACTCATGAAATGCTGCAGCGCTCAATGCGCTCAACACGATCCAGACAGTTAATAGTGAAACAAGGGGACTCCCCGCAAAGAGCGCGCCCAAAACAACGGCCCACAGCACCACCGTGCTAAACAAGCGATGAATAAAAGTTCGTCCTTTTGAAGATGATTTTCGGGAACTGGAAGAAGAGTCAGTCATGCATGGCCGGGGTGATTTCACACTTTTCCAAAACGACGATGACGTTTGGCATAATCCTCGAGGGCTGCAAACAACTGTGGAGATCGGAAATCCGGCCAGAGCGTATCGGTGACAACCAGTTCGGCATAGGATATCTGCCACAACAGGAAATTGCTGATACGCATTTCACCGCTGGTCCGGATCAATAGATCAGGGTCAGGTATATCCTTGGTGTAAAGGTTGTTCGCAATAACCGCTTCGTCAATGTCATCAGGGTTCAACTCCCCCGATTTCACCTTTGCAGCGATGGATCGGGTCGCATCCAAGATTTCCTGCCTTGAACCATAACTCAAAGCGAGCACCATGGTGAGCCCATCGTTTCCTGACAGAGTCTCCTTGGTTTTGGCCAGTTGATTTTGAACCTTTTCAGGCAGTCGATCAATTTGCCCGATGGCATCGAGCTGCACATTGTAACTGTTGAATTCCGGGATTTCCGTTCGCAGAAACCGGGCCAGGTACCGCATGATGGTATCGACTTCTGATTTGGGACGATTCCAGTTTTCCGCTGAAAACGTGAACAAGGTCAGGTATTCAATTCCCAGCTTACTGGCAGTACGCACCACCTCTCGCAATGATTCCAATCCACGCCGATGTCCAATCGTACGTGGAAAACGCCGTTGTTTCGCCCAGCGACCATTGCCATCCATAATGATGGCCACATGCCTTGGCATGGCATCCCTTGCCTGCTGACTGAGTTGTTCCAACGGGTCACTCATATTTGGATGGCTCGATCCTGCGAGATCAGGTTACTTGTTACAGTTGTATGGTTTGCTTCCGATCGGGACCGACAGATACCGATGAAATTTTAACGCCTGTCTTGGATTCGATCGCTTTGAGATATTGACGTGCCCGCAGGGGTAGATCCGACCATTTCTGGCATTCTTCCGTGGATGTTTTCCAGCCCTTGAACGTTTCGTAAACAGGTTCACACACTTCCAGATCAAGATGACTGGAGGGCATGTGCTGGATTTTTTTGCCGTTCAAACGGTAAGCGACGCAAACCTTGATCGTATCCAATTGATCCAACCCGTCCAGATTCGTGATGGAAAGATCATCAAAGCCATTCACCATGCAGGCGTGCTGGAGCATGACCAGATCCAGCCATCCACATCGTCTTGCTCTTCCGGTGGTGGCCCCAAATTCGCGGCCCATACCATGGAACATATCTCCCAGCATGTCATCTTCGGTGATGAAAGGCCCTCCTCCGACTCGAGTGGTGTAGGCCTTCATCACGCCCACCACCCGGTCAATCCGGTTCGGAGGCACCCCTGCTCCGGTGCAGGCACCGCCGGAAGTCGTGGCGGATGATGTGACGTAGGGATAGGTACCGTGATCGATATCAAGGAAGGTTCCCTGTGCCCCCTCAAAGAGGAGTCGTTTATTTTGTCTCAGGGCCTCATGTATGAGAATCAGCGTATTGGTTACAAAAGGTTTTAGTCGATCAGCCGCAGCCGAGTACTGGTCAAGAACCTTCTTGTAGGAGATGGGTTTCAGTCCGTTCGCTTTGAGGAACTCGTTGTTGACGCGTACGCGATCCTTCAACAAGGTTGCGAAACGTTCCTTGTTCAGCATATCGCCCAAGCGGATGCCTACGCGGGCGACCTTGTCTCCGTAAGTAGGACCGATACCCCGCTTGGTGGTTCCTATTTTTGTCTTCCCCTTGGAAGTTTCCCGCAGCTCATCCAAAGCTCGGTGATACGGTAACACGACATGGGCATTTTCACTGATGAACAAACGTCCTTTGACATTGATCTTCAGCTTGAGGAGCCCATCGATTTCGCCCACCAGGTGTACAGGGTCGAGCACCACACCATTGCCGATAATACATTTTTTTCGGGCACGGAGAATGCCGGAAGGAATGAGATGCAGCACATACTTTTTCTTGCCTACAATGACGGTATGGCCGGCATTGTTGCCGCCCTGCATACGCACGACGATGTCGGCTTCGTCGGTCAGAACATCAATGATTTTGCCCTTTCCTTCATCACCCCATTGGGCACCCACTAATACGGTATTTGGCATAACTATTTGGCCTCGTTTAACAATAAAAAGCCCCGAACATGCTTCGGGGCTTGATCAAAATGGAAACTTAAAGAGGGTTTAATCAAAAGTCAATGAGTGAACATTGACTATTGAGGATCCAGATTCAACGGATTTGTCAAAGCATCCAGACCTGCTCCTGGCAAAATGGAATTCGCAGCACCTCCTGCTCCCGCGGCATCTGCTTCTTCCTCCTCTTTCTTGATATAATCAGAACGAGGCTTCAACAAGGTGTCCACCGTCCATTTTGAAACCCAGAAAGTGTGCCCCTGAAACTTTTGTTCCTTGGCCAGCTTTTCCTGTCGGGTTTTGACTTTTTCGGCGAATTCCTTGTCCAGATTGCTCTTGTCCTCTTCTTTTTCATCCTCTCCTGGGGTACGTTCCGTCGGAATATCCGCACTGACCTGAAGACGCACCGGGTATTCATCTTCCGCATTGGCTTTGCCAACCTGGATATCGTATTTGAATCCGTCAAATGTCTCCAGCGAAGCCTTGATAGGAGTATCCAAACCAAGATCCTCATCCGTGGCATCCGGACCAGCAACGTCATTGAAGCTTGGAGAAGAAAGAATGTTTTTCAAGCTGTAGCTTCGGCTTGAATCCAGTTCCTGGTTGTCTTCCAATCCTGCCAGCACCATGTCACCGGTTTCAGTCTCGCGACTGACACTCCAGTTATTCAATGGGTCAGGATGTTCCACCTGGGCCGATTTGAGTTTTTCAACCTTAAAGAAGGCTTTGTCCAACCAGTTCTTCGGTTCCACCTCGACACTGCCGAATGTTTCGGATACTTGAGCGATGCGCGTAGGGTCTCCATCAGCCATCAGGTATCGACCGTCAGGAAATTCCCCTCCACCAAAACTGGAGGATTCTGATTTTCTCATGGACTGCTTTCCGAGCAGCAAGGTTCCCAACACTTTGTCATTCTCCCCAAAAAATGAGAGCAGGGTCCCGGATTTGTCGCCTTTATCGGGTGTCAACAGTTCCAACCGACCGAGTTGACTTTCTCCTACCTGCATTGGACGCAACACTTTCACGTCTGCAACTGACAACAACAGCTCTCTGATCTTGGCGAAATCAGCGGCATAATTTCCCCGGTCGGCCACTCGCCAAGTGTCTTCCACCTTGCTGAGAGTGACCGTTCCGTCTTTGTTTTCCACGGATACCTTGACGACATCATTCATCGGAAAATCAGGCATGACTTTGCCTCCGATGGATTGTTCGCCCTGATCCCAGGATTGATTGTTCTGGACGACCAGCAGTGCTCCGATCGCCCCGATACAAACAAATATAATGATGAGTAATTTGAGTTGTTTTGAATTCATCGTGCTGCGGTTCGTTTACGTTTAATAAGTGCGATAAAGATGCCCCCGACTGTTACCAGGAAGGGCATGCCGGCAATGTTGATCCATTTCAAACGGGTCTGGAGCGAGTCAATGTCCTTGCGCAAATTGCGGCGCATGTCCTTGAGATCCTTCGTTACCTGCTTGTTGGTCTCACGCAGCTTCTCCAGTTCGGTTTGTTGTTCCGGAGTCAGCACGAAGCGCTGGCTCTGAGCCTGTCCATCCTGACGACTGCGCTGGAGATCATTGATCTTCTGTTCCGCCTCGCGTTTCTGTTCTTCCAGATCGTTGATACGAGCCTGATACGCCTTGGCCGCTTCAATCTCCATATCGCGGATACGGGTGAACGGTCGGTTCATCGTCGCACGACCGCGCACCGAAATCAGGCGTGCATCTCCGGCCATCTGCTCGACGGTTCCCTGTGCCAACGGGAAGTTTCCGTTCAGCAACTGAGCCATCCGTGCTCCGAGGAAGTTTTGGACACTGACCCCGAAGTTGTCATAGATGAAATCGGCGTCGGTGAACAAAACCACTGTGGCGCCATCGGCGGATTCCTTCAGTTGCTCGCCTTCGGGAGTGGCTGCATCGTCTTCCTTGTCGAGATCATCTTCGGCGGTGGCTTCGGCGCCCGGTTTTCCATTTGGAAAGGCCGTTTTGAATTGACCGGCCAAGCGAATCGCAAGCGGCAACTTTTTACCTTCGGCTTTGAATTCCTTCAGGATCTGTTCCCCGGACAATCGTGCCATAAAGGCATCCACCATCTGAGATTCTTCCGAAGTGTGCAGCAAAACCGTTTGCTCCAATCCCTCTGCAGGAGTGCCTGATAAGGTTCCAGCGAATGGAATGAGGAGCTGATCGATCTGACTCGTCACCACATCGTCCGTGTTGATGCCATTGGCATCCAGGAACAGGATGCCTGGCTGCATTTGAGGCGGCGCGCCTCTTTGGAAAGACACCTCGCGAGCAAACTGTCGATCGGCGGCAATCTTACCGGTGTCAAACGTGTAACCCCATGCAGAGAGCAGGGTTTCCATGTTCGATGAAGATGGAGGCGGCCCAAGCATGTTGTTTCCGTTTGGGCTCGGGGTTTGGTCAACAATGGCCAGCGGGTCCAGGAAAGCAATCACTTTACCACCGCCCATCAGGTACTGATCAATGGCGTATTGAGTGGCGTCGGTGATGTCTTTTGGATGAATCACCACCAACAGATCCAAATCCGAATCAATCTTGTCAGCAGTCAATTCCAATTCGCGGACTTCGAAGTCCTGCTGCAACTGGCTGATGAGGAACCAGGGCGGTTGCTGCTGCATTTGTCCCATCTGCATCATCATCGGATTCGGCGCAGATCCAAAGACGGGCAAAGCACTCATGACCCCCACAATGGGCTTATCATCCGTGGTGACTTGAGTGATGGCACGTGTCAGATCGTATTCCAGCAATTTCTCACGACTTGGATCGAGGAATGGAATGGATACACTTTTATCGAGCATCTTGATGGCAAGTCCGAGATAGATGGATTCACCCAAACTAATCA
>JAQCFT010000251.1 GCA_027619545.1 Verrucomicrobiota bacterium
TGGTTCCTCGCGGTCATCGAGCACCATGACTTTTTGTGGTTTGGCCGCGTTTTTGATCTCGTCGTAATAGGATCGGACCTGGTCATACCGTGGTTTCTCCTGTTGATAAGGCAGATGATCGATGAGGAATTGTTGTTTGAGTCTTGCGCGCAGATCTTCTCCAATTGTCTTTGGTTCCTGAAGCTGAGCCTTGGCCAGAGCTTCCAAGGGCATGGGATCGAGCGACCGCACTGCCTGCCCGGGTTGGTTGGAAACGGATACCCTGAACTTTCCGGTATTGGCATCTCCTAATGTGGATCGATGCATCATCACGAAGATGATTTCTTCGTCGGCTTCCATGACCAATGGTTCTTTAAGGGCAAAAACAGCGATGTGTTTCGGGGGGAGATCGTCTCCGTGAGTGGTCCATCCATTGCGCGGGTCGTCGTCCAGGGTGTCCTTGATTTTGCCATACCGTTCTCCACCTTCGGGTTTGGCCTCAAAATCCGCGATGGCATTGTCCAGGGCAATTTCATGCATCAAACTGGCCCCGGTTTTCCGAACGAAGAGTTTGATGTTTGTGAGGATGAATTCACCGGATTGTCCGCGGCCGTAACGACCGTTTGAGGCATTTGAATCCGAAAACACTTCCAGGCGGATGCCTGTGATCCTTTCCAGATCAGGTTTGGCAACGATCTGGTAATCGTCCTGACGAGGATTGGGGCCCTGAGCGACGAGGATGCTTTCACCTTGGATACTGAATGTGGTTTCTTCGACACTTTGGATGGACGATGGTTGAAGTGCATGCCAGGCTTTGAATCCGGTTGAAACTTCCTGCTTGCGGCTTTCTAGCCAGATATTGAATGTGGTGGCAGCTCTTAGAATGACCTGATCAAGGCGCAGTTGTGCCTGCTTGAGCTGACGTTCGGCCGCATCGAGATGTGGGGTGATGTTGGGGGACTGATAATCCAGATAGGGCTTGGCGGCGGAACCCGCGCGTCCGTCTTCGTCGATATTGTTAAAAAAGGCGTTGAGTTGATAATACTCTTCCTGGGATAGCGGATCGAACTTGTGAGAGTGGCATTGGCTGCAATTCACCGTCATGCCCATCCAGAGCGTGCCGACTGTATTAACGCGGTCGATAACGTAATCAATGCGTGACTCTTCCGGATCTCGGCCACCTTCGCCGTTGGTCATGTGATGGCGGTGGAAACTGGTTGCAAGGATTTGTTCCGGCGTCGCGTTGGGGAGCAGATCCCCCGCGAATTGTTCGATGGTGAATTGATCGAACGGCATGTTTGTGTTGAAAGCCTCGATCACCCAGTCCCGCCATGGCCAGTTGGAGCGGGTGGCGTCCTGCTGGTATCCATCTGTGTCGGCATATCGGGCCGCGTCCAACCACCACATGGCCATGCGCTCTCCATAATGGGGTGAATTCAAGAGGCGATCGATCTGGTCCTCTATCGCATTTGGCGTAGAATCTTGTTCAAATGTTTCGACTTCCATGAGTGAAGGCGGCAGTCCTGTGAGATCAAATGAGAGACGTCTCAGAAGCGTATGTCGCGGGGTGGGGGATGCGATTGTGCGTCCTTCCTGTTGCAGTCTGTGTTCGATAAATGCATCGATCGGATGTTCAGCCTTCGAAGGGAGTGATGGACGGACGGGAGGTTCAAAGGCCCAATGCCTGCCCCAATCGGCTCCGGATGCAATCCATTCTTCAAGTGTTTTTATTTCCTGCTTCGTCAATGCCTTGTTGGAATCCGGCGGAGGCATCAGGTCATCAGGATCCAGGGTGCGAATGCGGCGGATCAACAGGCTTTCCTCCGGATTTCCTGGAAGAATGGCTGCTTGACCTTCTTTGATGGCGAAAGCCTCTTCCTTTCGATCCAACCTCAAATCGGCTTCGCGGTGGCTGGGGTCCGGGCCGTGGCAGTAGAAGCATTTGTCGGACAAAATGGGGAGCACATCGCGAGCGAAGGAAATTTCGGCCGCCTCAGACACCATGATGCTGGTAGGGGAAAAGGCGCACCAGATCAGTGTAATGAGGGTCGTTTTCAGCTGTTGTTTCTTGTTCCAATCCATGGGGCGTGGCCATCATATAGGACCTTCTCCGAAATGGAACCCGTAAATTCCTGCAAACTTACGTGTAAGCTGCTTGTCAGGACTCTTTCTTTCTCGTAGGTTCGAGCAATGTTTGAGTCGTTATCCGGCAAGTTACAGGGTGTTTTTAAGGATTTAAGGGGATTGGGCAAGATCAGCGAGTCCAATGTCTCGGAATCCCTTCGTGAGGTGCGTCTGGCGTTGTTGGATGCCGATGTCAATTTCAAGGTTGCCAAGCAGTTCATTGCTAACGTCAGGGAAAAGGCCATTGGCGAGAAGGTGATTCAAAGCATCCACCCTGGGCAGCAAATCATCAAGATCATCAACGATGAACTGGTGGAACTCCTTGGTTCACAGAATGCCGAGCTGAAACTCGACGCCAAGCCTTCCAGCATGATGATGGTGGGGCTTCACGGGGCTGGTAAAACGACCTCCAGCGGCAAACTGGCCAAGTGGCTGATGAAACAGGGGCGAAAACCCCTTCTGGTGGCGGCCGACGTGTATCGTCCCGCCGCGATGGACCAGTTGGAGGCCTTGGGCAAGCAGATGAACATTCCCACCGTGGTTCGGCGCGGCGAAAAGGATGTGCTCGTCATCGCCAGGGAGGCAAAAAGGGAGGCTGCCGAGCGCGAGTGTGACGTATTGATTTTCGATACAGCGGGCCGTCTTCAAATCGACGAGGTGCTGGTGCAGGAACTGGTAAGATTGCGTGACGATATCAAGCCTCAGGAAATCCTGCTGGTGCTCGATGCGGCAACTGGTCAGGAAGCGGTCAATGTGGCCACGCATTTCGATGAGGCGCTCGATATTTCCGGAGCCATTTTGACCAAACTCGACGGTGACGCACGCGGTGGAGCAGCCTTGAGTTTGAAATCCGTCACCGGAAAACCCATCAAATTTGCGGGTGCCGGTGAAAAGCTCGAGGATTTCGAACCGTTCCATCCTGAACGTATGGCGACCCGCATTCTGGGGATGGGCGATGTGGTCAGTCTGGTGGAAAAAGCAGCGGAGAACGTCGATATGGACGAGGCCCGCAAGTTGGAAGAGAAAATGCGCAAGGGCGTGTTTACTCTGGACGATTTTCTCGATCAATTGCGCCAGATGAAACGCCTGGGACCGCTGGAATCCATCGTCAAAATGCTGCCCGGAGGGGCCGACATGGTCGGTGGTGCGGACTTGAGCAAGCATGAAAAGGAATTTCGACGCATGGAGGCAATGATCTGCGCGATGACTCCGGAAGAGCGCAATCGCCCTCAGATCCTGAATGCCAAACGCCGTCAACGTATTGCAAAGGGCAGCGGGGTGCGTGTGGCTGAGTTGAACAATCTGATGAATCGATTCGGTCAGATGCAGAAAATGATGCGCAAGATGGGTAAAATGCAGAAAATGATGGGCAAAATGGGTGGCAAAATGGCATCAAAAATGGCCGGTCGCATGGGGGCCGGTTTTCGCATGCGTTAAGGCTTCGACTTGTGCCGGGAGGATTTTGATATAGGTTGAGGCATGACTCTCGAAACCGTATTCTCAAGTTTTAGTTCCGCCGAAGCTCAGATGATTGCCGCTCGTCTGGAGACCGCCGGTTTTCATCCGACAGTCACCGATGAAATTGCTTCGATGAGCATGGATGGGTATTCCATGGCCACAGGCGGGATTCGCATCAAGGTTCCGCACAAAGAAAAAGAAGGTGCCCGTGGTTTGGTGGAGAGTCTGCTCTCGGAGGAATCCACCGAAACGGATCAGGTCCCTTTATCGAAGGAATGAGTCACCCAAATTTTCAATCCCTTCAAAAAGAACTCAGACGCGGCGAGCTGTACATGGACGCGGCGACGCTGGAAGCTTATTCCGGCGACAAATGGTTTGCCGTGGCCCAGCCCGAGGCGGTGGCGTTTCCTCGAAGCACCGAGTCGGTTTCAAAAATCCTGAAATGGGCGAACAAGCACCAGATTCCCGCCACGGCGCGGGGGGCGGGGCATGGTTATGTGGGGGGCTGTGTTCCTGTGCGTCGTGGTATCGTGATCTCGCTGGAAAAAATGAATCGCATCCGGGAGATTCATGAAACCGATTTTGTGGCGGTGGTGCAGGCAGGCGTGATCACCGCCGATCTTCAGTCCAAGGCCGAGGAAAAGCGTTTGTGCTACCCGCCTGATCCGGCAAGCCGTGCCCATTGCAGTATCGGCGGCAACATCGCCACCAATGCCGGTGGACCACGTTGCCTGAAATACGGAGTGACCCGCGACTATCTGCTGGGTGCTGAAGTGGTGCTTGCGGATGGAACCGTTGTTCAAACCGGCGGACGTACTCACAAAAACAAAACCGGATTTGATTTACATCGCTTGTTTGTCGGTTCGGAGGGTTTGCTTGGTATTGTGACCGAGGCCACCTTGAAACTCATTCCATTACCTCCTTATCGCGCCGCTTTGTCGATTGGTGTGGAAAGCACCGCAATGGCGGCGCGTATCCTTGGTAAGGTGTTTCAGGCGGGGTTTCTGCCCAGTGCTTTGGAGATCGCCGATCATTTCACCCTTCAAGCCGCCATGAAACGGACTGGGAGTCACATGTTCGAAGGGTGTGAAGCCCACCTCATTATCGAGCTTGACGGACAGGAATCGTCCGTTCGATCCGAGCTGCGAGCCCTGACCCAACTCATCCAGGAGGAAAACCCCAACTTCATCAAAAAGGGGCTTGGCAATGAAGGGTGCGAACAGATCTGGCAGATTCGGCGTGAGTTTTCTTACGCCCTGCGCGATACCGGGCTTACGAAATTGAACGAAGACATCGTGGTCCCTCGTAGCCGATTGGAGGAGTTGTTCAAGTTTGCAGAGCGCTTGCAGAGAAAGTTTGGCATTCCTGTGGCATGTTTCGGGCATGCCGGAGACGGGAATATTCACGTCAATGTCATGATTGATCAATCAGATCCACAACAGGAGGAACAGGGGCGAAAGGTGTTGGATGCGTTGTTTGCTCAGGTTCTGAAATGGAAGGGGGCGATCACCGGTGAGCATGGTGTGGGATTGGCTAAAATGCCCTGGCTGGATCTGGCTTTATCGCCTGAGAATCTGAAGCTGCACCAGACCTTGAAAACGGCTTTGGATCCTAATGGTATTCTGAATCCTGGCAAGTTTGTGCCTGAGCCTGGAGGAAGGTAAGGATTTGTTTTACACGCGTAGACACGGAGTTACCGGGTGAGGGGAAGAATGCAATGTCACAGACTTGCCACTTGGACGGCTGTTCTACGTTGGGAAGCCACGAGGAGCTTCGATTCTGCCTTGTTGTTCAAACGACTGATTTCCTTTGCCTCAGTGGCTGCATGAGGCTAGCATGGTTGCATCAATCACCCGAAGACACACCCACAACAAGGTGAGTCCGCTTGTGGTGATGGGATTGAAAGTCCAATTGTTCAAGATGATGCAACATATCAGTGATTTTCCCATTCAAAGAAAGGCACGCCTGAGCTGGTTGACCGGATGGCTTGGTGTGGCCTTTTGCCTGACGCTTTCTGCCGATGATGTTCCAGTGTTTTCCGACCAGGATATTCAATTCTTTGAACGTCGCATCCGCCCCGTTTTGGCAGAGTCCTGCTACACATGCCACAGTCATCAATCTGAAAAGCTGAAGGGTGGGCTTTTACTCGATTCTCGCCAAGGCTTTCTCCATGGAGGTGATTCAGGTAGCTCCATCCATTTGGGGCAGCCTGAACGCAGCAGCCTGCTGGAAGCGATTCGGTATCAAAACGTCGATCTGCAGATGCCCCCCAAAACCAAGCTGAAAGATGAACAGATTCGTGATTTTGAAACCTGGGTCGCGAAAGGATTGCCTTGGCCGGACGAACCTGAACCCACCAAGTCTTCCAGTGAAAAGGACGAATTTGACCTGGAAGAGCGCAAGGCGCAACATTGGGTCTGGAACCCTCCGGCACGGCATGCCTTGCCGGATGTGAAAACCGAGACTTGGGGCAAACAACCTATTGATCGTTTCCTGCTCAACCGGATGGAACGTGAAGGCATTGAACCGGCTCTCCCTGCGGATAAACGCACGCTTCTTCGTCGAACGTATCTGATTCTTACAGGATTGCCGCCGTCTCCTGACCAAGTGGACGCATTTCTGGCCGACCAGGATGAAAATGCTTATGACAAAGTGGTCGATCGCCTGTTGGATTCGGTTGCGTTTGGTGAACGTTGGGCACGTCATTGGCTGGATCTGGTCCGGTATGCGGAGACGATGGGACATGAATTCGATTATGAAATTCCCAACGCATGGCGTTATCGGGACTATGTGATCCGGGCGTTCAATGAAGATGTGCCTTTCAATCAGTTCGCAATGGAACATATCGCTGGAGATTTATTGGAAAAACCAAGACGAAGGACCGATACGGGCGAAAATGAATCGGTTATTGGAACCGGCTTTTATTGGCTGGGGCAGCAGGTGCATTCTCCGGTGGACATTCGCATGAATCAACTGGATGTCCTGGACAACCAGATCGATGTGTTGAGCAAAACCTTTCAGGCTCTGACGGTGACCTGTGCCAGGTGCCACGACCACAAATTCGATGCCATCACCACCCAGGATTTTTACGGATTGTTTGGAGTATTGAAGAGTTCCCGTTATCAGCAAACGACATTATCCCCATCAGATCGCATCGAGCCACATCTGGATACGCTTCATACCTTGCAATCCGAAGCCCGCGGCCTGCTTCAAAACGCCGGGTTGCTTTCGGTTGATACTGGTTTGGAAACTGGCGTTTTTGATTCGGATATTCAGGTGTTGGGCGATATGCGCCTGGGACGGTTTGCGGATTGGCTGTTTGATGACGAAGCGCTTAAGAACGATCCATTCGTAAAGCCGGGTGACCTGGTCAGTCGCCCCGGAGAACATGCGGTCAAAGTGGCGACTCGTGAGTCGATTGATTCCGCCAAATGGTCGACTCAATTGCAAGGGTCTCTGCGGTCCCCGACCTTTGACATCAAGCACCGCTACCTGCATGTGCTTGCTGCCGGGCATCAATCGCGTGTGAATGTGGTCATCGATAATTTCAACCTCATACGCGCGCCGATTTACGGCGGGCTGAAAAAGAATCTCGATAAAGAGGAAGCTGAATGGAAAACGTTCGATCTCGATATGTGGGTGGGGCACGAAGCCTATGTGGAACTTAAGGATACGGTTCATGCTGACCTGTCCGGAGGCGGCGCGCATGGCGCTGATGCATGGTTTTCTGTTGAATCGGTCGTGGCATCCGCTGATTCGAAACCTCCGGGCAGGGTTCAGGCAGACTTCAAACTAGAGGCATCCAATCAGCCCGATACACTCGCTGCTCTCATGGAGAAATACGGTCAGGTGGCTCGTGAAATATCCATT
>JAQCFT010000006.1 GCA_027619545.1 Verrucomicrobiota bacterium
TATGCCTCCTCTGCTTGCTTTTCTTCATCTTTGCGCGCCCAGAAACGGGAAATCAACACGCTCAGTTCGTAAAGCAGATGGAGAGGAAGTGCCATCAATAAGAGTGTAAAGGGGTCACCGGTGGGCGTCAAAAAGGCGCAAATGGTTAGATTCGCGATCACCCAATAGGGCCGGAATGTGTTGAGCTTTTTGTAATCCAGAAAACCGATTTTGACCATGGTCAGAATCACAACCGGCAGCTGAAAACTCAAACCCATGGCCAACATGAATTTGATCACGAATGTGGTGTAATCTTTGGCATTCCATTCATCCGCGCCAAATCCCAACCAATTAGAAAACTGGACGAGAGCCAGGATCGCGATTTTCATCATCACGAAATAGCAAAACAGGATGCCCAATATAAACAAACCCGCACCGAAACCAGTGGTCTGGTAGAGGAATTTCTTTTCGTGAATTCTAAGCGCGGGGAGAATAAACTGCCCCAGGAAAAACATGACCAGCGGCGCCGCTATGACAAACCCACCATATAGTGTCAACTGAAAGGCAACCAGAAACCCATCCACCGGCCGGTAGTTTTTCAAGCGACTCATCATCATGTTGATGGGATTGTCCTTGCTCGGTTCGATGCTGAGGAGTGTTTGATCCCCCACTTTTACCGGTATGAGTTTGAGGCTGTGAATTTCCTCAATATTTTCGATTTCCAGGGAATTGGTCAGCGACAAAATGGAGATACTGGCAATCCGGGTGTCTCCGAGCGTGAGTCCAACCTGATTGTTGGTGTTAAGCTTTTGAACTTCCGCCTGTTCAAGGGGCGCCGTCAAAATGGCGATGATGTTGTCCAGCATCGAAAAGCACACCATCATGCTGACAACAATGGCAACGATGCACTTGATAAGAGTCCATCGCAGATCTTCGAGATGTTCCAGAAAGGTTTTGACAGGGCCGCCACCTTCCTCCTCATCCCATTCCTGATCCACGACGAGCTCATCATTGGGACGAGGCTCTTCTTCGCTCATGTGGGGTTAATCGGGTGCGAAAAACGCAGCTTCAGGCTTTGGACGTATCAGCCGCTTCTTCTTTACCGGGGACTTCGCTTCCTTCACCGGTTTCAGATTGTTGCGGAATGGGTGCCGGTTCTGCAGCCTTACGAGGAGGTGCCGAGGCGACGGAATCCTCTTCCATAGCCTGGTGGAGATCCTGCTGGACGTCCTTGGTAGCCTTTTTGAACTCCTTGATGCCCTGACCGAGGCCTTTGGCCAATTCCGGCAGTTTTTTCGCGCCAAAGAAAATGAGAATGACGATGAGCAGAAAAATCAGCTCCGGCCCTTGAAGGCCGCCAATCAATGCAAATTGAGACTGAAGATACAACATATTGAGTAATTCCTTAAATCATCCCGATTGAAAATGAGCAAAGCAAGGTCAAATTAACACGATCCAACCCGCAATCAACCGGCTTTGGGTTACAACTTTTGTAAGTTACTGCAGCAGGATGAATTCGCCGCGTCTGTTTTTAGAGTAAGCCGACTCGGTACTGCCTTCGGCGGCAGGTTTGTCTTCGCCCCAGCTTTCGGTGGTGATTCGGGAAGAAGCAATCCCTTCCTTGACCAACACATCACGCACCGACAACGCTCTACGCTCACCCAGGGTGCGGTTATATTCTTCCGTGCCTCGTTCATCACAGTGCCCTTCGATGCGAAGTTTAGCTGCCGGCTTGTCTTTAAGGATGTTTGCCACAGTGACAATTTTAGGCAACTCGTCGGCGTTGACGTTGTAGCGGTCGAAATCGAAATAGACAGTGGACGAATCGAGCTTTGTTTCTACTTTGTTCGTAAAATCATCCACATTGTTCGGGAGCGAGTAATTATCCCCATTTCCGAACTCAGAGCCCTGAGAAAAATCGTTGCCCTGGCCAAAGTTGTTGTTGTCGAAACCACGACCGCTACCCATGCCACTGTTACTCGGATTCGACATCATGGATCCGGCTGGACCGTTATTGTAACCATTTCCAACTGTGCCTTGTCCGGGAATTGGCGTCAGCCCGGGTTTACTTTTTTTGCAGCCAACAGCAGCCACGGCCAATGTGACCGCCAGGGTGATTCGGATGAATACGGTCGGTAAATTCATGCTCTTTTCGGGTATTGATTTTAGTTAAAATTGACGCCTCAGCGCGCCCAACTGGGCTGTGACTGCTCACCGGCGGTTTGACGGACATCCTTGACATGTTTGGTGGGAACGTCAAGCAAAGACAATGTTTTCCGGCCGTTTTTCTCACGCATAAAGACCAAATTACGAGAATTGGGAGCCCAGCAGGGATCCTCTCCTGCAAACAACGGTGTTGCCTCGCCTCCAGATGATTCCACCACACAAATGGTCCCTCTCCCTCCGATCACGGATGTAAAGGCAATCCATTTGCCATCCGGCGACCAATCCGCTTCGGTAATACTCCCACCAATCGTTCCGGTGCTGATACGGCGAGCTGTTCCACCTGTGGCGGGCAGGGTGTACAGCCGAACACCGCCGCGAGCGGATGAGGTAAAGCATATCGACCGACCATCTGCCGACCATGTCGGGCAGGCTTCTTCTTCTAATGATGTCGTCAATCGAACCACTTCCGACCCGTCTTTACGAGCCACATAAAGGTCAGGACTGCCGGCTTTGCTGAGAATCATGGCCAGCTTCTGGCCATCGGGCGAAAGAGCGGCGCTGGTGTTGAGACCAGTGTTGCGGGTGATGCGTGCTCGGTCTCCTGACCGCAAATCGTGCGAAACGATGTTGGGACTTCCCAATTTGTAGGAGGTATAATACAGACCCAGTTCTCCTGGAATCCAGGTTGGAGCAGCTACATTGGATCGGTCATTGGTCACCATACGGGCATTGTGGCCATCAAAATCAGACACAAAAATCTCCCAATGCCCATCCACCTTCCCACGGAATGCAATGCGCGTGTGTCCGATGCCATCGGTTCCGAGCACTGCTTTGACCACATCATTCGATAAAGTATGTGCTCGATTGCGCTCATCACCTGTATCATAGCCTCGGAAAAACAAGTTTCGACCACTTCCCGAATCTTTTAGCCGCCCCTCGAGCTTGGCCCGACCGCTGGATCCCAATAACTGGAAGGAGGCCTCAGCGACCGGGACAACCTTAAATCCCTGGACCTCGAGGTCATACCGCAGGATGCTGGTAGTCGTGCTGGTAAATCCGCTGAGACTGATGGGGATCTCCTCGCCCTTGCGGGAACGGTCAATGTGTAAGTCCTGCTGAGCCAAGAGGTCCATCACAAAACAAGCCAGGAGAGTCCAGACGACACCTGCCTGAATGCGGGTTAATAGGGTTGTGCGATTATTGGGTCGAAAAAACATGGGCGGAGGTAGGGTATCAGTTAATGTTAAAGTTAATGGTGAAAGTTCGGTCGGATAGCGATGCACCTGCCGGTGGAGCTTCCGGAATATGGGTCACAAGATCCAGCAATCGTTCGATGGATTGGTCCAAGGAAGCCACTCCGGATTCTTTGACAACTTTGGCGGAGACAATCGAACCGTCGGTTCCCACCACCACACGGACCTGAACCGTCGCTTTGCGATTGGAAAGGTTCTCCGACTGGGTCCAACGCCGATCATAAGCTGACTGCACCTTCAGCCCATAATTACCCAAAGCACTGCCAAACACGGTGGTGACCCCCTTGATCTTACTGCCCTTCCCCACACGCTCGAGCCTGCTTGGGTCAAAATCCGACGCTGGGTTACGTCGGACGGGTGCAGGCGTCTCATTTTTTTCAGGTGAAGTTTTAACCGGAGCCTTGGTGGTGTTCTTTTTGATGACGGTGCTGATTTTGATGACCGGCTTCTCCTTTTTCTTGGGCTCCTCCTTTTTCGAAATCGTGTTTTCTTTGGGTAGCTCCTTCTTGGGCACTTTGACAGGCTCCGGTTTGGGTTCCGGCTTGGGCTCGGGTTTGACCGGCTCCGGTTTCACTGGTTCGGGAATGACGACCGGGGCAGGATCGGGCTCGGCTTGCTTGATGGGTTCGGGTTCTGGCTGAGGCTGTTCAACCTCGGGAGGAGTTTGAACGGGTTCCACAACGGGTTCGGGTTGTGGTTCTCCTTGAACATCAGCCGGGTCATCGAACAGAGATTCGATAACAGATGCAGGCATCATGTGGAATGGTTCCATGTCCTGCTTGACGGGCTTTTTCGGAAGGAATCCCGCGCCAAATATAACCGCCGCCAGCAGGATCAGGTGGAGCCCCGCTGAAGCAAAAAAACACTGTTTGCTGAGTCGACTCATGAGTTACTGGCTCAATTCGTTTCTGAAATAAATGTTATGCAATCCCAGTCCTTTGGCTTTGTCGAGCACCTTGTAAATATGCTCCCAAGCCGCTTTCATATCGCCACGAATGACAAGCACCAAGTTGGGGTTTTCACCAAAGGACCGAGCCAAATCCGCCTGGAGGGCATCCATGGAAACAGGCTGGGTTTCTATGTAGTAATTGCCTGACGGATCCACCTCCACCGTCTTGAGATCACGCTTTTCGGGCGCATGATCGGCGACCTGCCCTTTGGGGAGCTGCAACTGGAGTCCCTGCTCCATCAGCGGAGTCGTGATCATGAAAATGATCAACAAAACGAACGCAAGGTCAAGCAGCGGCGTGATATTGATGTCGCTAAGCGTGACGAGTGCTGTTTTCTGTGTGTAGCGTCGCATAGGTTTCGATGATTAAAGGCCCTCCGTTAAAACAAGGTGAACACAAAATACAAAAAGGCCAGCAAGATGAGGTAAAAGATCAACTGAGGCGCTTTACGCCATAATTTCTGAAGCCGTGTTTCTTTGGAGACATCCCGGTGATGATGGTTATTTTCGCCACACGACGGACACAGGTCCAGGAAACGGGCAAATTTCTGCCGGCACTTCCGGCAAATAAGATACAAATGACCACCGCAGGATCGGCATTTATTGCGACTCGCTTCGTTATGGGCCCTGCATTTGCCGCATTGAACCCGTCCTGTGTTGCTGTTTCCTGCCATTGTCATTGATACCTGTTCTCATTCGTCAGGGATGTATTCTGTCTCCATTTTTGATGCGAGTTCCTGGGCGAAATTATCCATTTCCACGCTGAGCACCCTGATATTATGGACCAACCAGTTGTAACCGAACATCGACGGAATCGCCACCAGCAGGCCGGCAACCGTTGTGACCAAAGCACCCGCCACACCGGGCGCAATGGTGGTCAACTGCGCATTTTGTTGACTTGCCACACTAGCGAACACGCTCATCACTCCCCAAACCGTCCCCAGCAAGCCAAGAAAAGGAGCGCCGCTCACCGCAATCGCCAACAAAATCAAACCCGACTCCAATCGAAGCGATTCCTGAGCCACTCCCCGTTCCAGGGCGCGCTTGACGTGTTCCATGGATTTGAGAGAGATCATATCTTCGTCTTTCCCTCCCTTTTCTTTGTGATGTCGCTGACAATCCGACAATTCTCGGTTCCCCATGGCATAGATCGTATACAGCGGGCATCCATCAACCTGGATGTTTCGCTTGAAAATATCCATCAGGCTCTTTTGCTGCCGGAACTCCTGATCAAACAGACGATTCAGCTTTCTGGCACGACGGATCTGCATCGATTTGGCCGTCATGACAGACCAGGCGAAAATAGAAAACAGAACGAGCACGATGATGATCGCCTTGCCTTCCGGGCGCGCCTCGCTCCATACATACAGGAATTCTACCTGCCCTTCTGCCAATAGGATTGGAATCATTTGTAAACCGTTGAAAAACCGGATCTGTTCAAATCATGTAACCTAACACATGTTGAGTCTCGTTTCAAAAAATTTGGTGAGAATCATTGAAACCGACGAACTAGGGTTCACTGACATTCAGGTTTATTTGATTGATCTTCGTACAAAGGACGGCAATAAATCAGATATTTCGAACGCTACCACCCCAAAAAATGAAACCGATCCAAGCCTCGCCGTCCCCTCGAATCCCGGTATCACAACGATGGATATTGATAGTTTTCATCACCGTTCTAAACACGATCATGCCAGACAAATTGAACGCCGGAACGCCTTCAATCGTTGCCCATAGAGGCGCGTCGCACGCCGCCCCGGAAAATACACTGCCTTCCGTATTACTCGCCTGGGAAGAAAACGCCGACGCGACGGAAGTGGACATCCACCTCACTAAAGACAATCAAGTCATTGTCTTGCATGACAAAACCACCGGTCGAACGGCAGGAACGGATCTGAAAGTTTCCGAAGTTTCCTATGAAGATCTGAAATCACTGGATGCAGGAACCTGGAAATCCAAGGAATATCAGGGCACGCCGATCCCCCTGCTCAAGGACATCCTGGCACATATCCCCCAGGGCAAACGCATCTTCATCGAAATCAAATGCCCCAGCGATGTGCTGCCACATCTGGAAAAGGCAGTACGTGACTCCGGCCTCTCATCCGAACAGACGGTGTTTATTGCATTTGACTGGGACACGATTCGTCTGACCAAGGAACGTTTTCCGAATTGCTCATGTTTCTGGCTGTCGGGATTCAAAAAGGACAAACAGACAGGCGATTGGGATCCGAGTCCAGACCACGTGCTTCAACGAGCGTTGGACGCCAAAGTGGATGGAGTGGATGTTCACCACGGCGGACCGGTGGATCGTCACTTTGTTGAATCGGCCAAATCCAAAGGGCTCGAGGTGCATGTCTATACCGTCAATGATCCGGTGGATGGCAAGCGGATGCTGGAAGCGGGAGTGGACGGCATCACGACCGACAAGCCCGCCTTCATGAAAAAGACTTTGGGATTGGAATAGCCCAATTGAACTGAGCTGGGTGTTGTTAATCAAGGGCGGGTGCGATTCGCACAGGAATGCCTTTGGCGTCGAGGAAAGTCTTTACTTCACCCACAGTATATTCACCAAAGTGGAAGATACTGGCGGCAAGCACCGCGTCGGCTTTGCCTTGCTCAAGCACTTCGGCCATATGCTCCAGATTTCCCGCCCCACCACTGGCGACGATAGGAACTGAAGTCGATTCACTGATCTTGCGAGTGATCGCCAAATCGTAGCCTGCTTTGGTGCCATCGGCGTCGATGCTGTTCAAGACGATTTCCCCAGCCCCGAGTTCCACGGCTCGACAGGCCCATTCGACAGCATCCAAGCCGGTGTTTTTACGACCGCCATGGGAGAAGACATCCCACCGGTCCTCACCCACTTTCTTGGCGTCGATGGAAACCACAATGCATTGACTTCCAAATTTCTGAGCGCCTTGACCGATCAGTTCGGGGTTTGAGATGGCGGCGGAATTGATACTGACTTTGTCAGCCCCCGCTTTCAACATCACCGACATGTCTTCCAGAGTGCGAATCCCTCCCCCAACAGTCAGAGGCATGAAGCAGCAATCGGCGGCACGTTCAATCACATCCACCATGGATGCACGGGCATGGGCGCTGGCGGTAATGTCGAAGAACACCATTTCATCAGCGCCCTGGTCATTATAGCGGAGCGCCAACTCGACCGGGTCCCCCACGTTACGCAGTTCACCCGCTTCCGCGCGGCCAAACTGCACCCCACGGGTCACTTTACCATCATGCACATCCAGGCATGGAATCACGCGTCTTGCCAACATGCACTCGAGATAACCGAACCGCCCGTGCTTTCACAGCCTAAAAACAAATAACGATGCAAAAGATGAACGAACCCGGTCTTATCAAAGTCCGATGATTTCAATTGGAAAGCTTGCGCACAGCAACGCGTGAAGCCGCGATCATTGCCGGCATCCAGAGGACCTTGGCGGAATCGAATGGCGGACCGGCTGCTTCGAGCATCAAATAAATAGCTGCCGCCACGCAGAATACGTTCCATCCCACTGACCGGACCCTCTGGATCCGTCACATTGCCACCTGGATACTGATCGGCATACCAATCAGCACACCATTCCCAGACATTGCCGCTCATATCGTGAAGGCCCGAGGCATTAGGAAGTTTCTGGGCGACCCGTTGGGTGGTGCCTGCGCTGTTAAGGCTGTACCAGGCATAGTTGGGCAATGTCTCATATGAGAGATCCTCACCGTAATAGAAGGGAGTGCCCGGTTCCCGGGATGGCAAGGCGCGACAGGCGTATTCCCACTGCGCCTCGGTCGGCAACGCGCACTCATATCCATCAAGAAGCAACCCCTGCTCCCGGGCCTTGGCCGTCAGCCATTCGCAGTATGAGACAGCTGCCTGCCAATTGATCCGCACCATCGGCTGACGCCCGTCTGATCCCAAGGCATTCCCCCTGAGACTAAACTGCGCATCGTTATTGATCGGGCAATCCGCCGCCGAAAAGTTCACACCCAGCTTGTCGCCACCCGCCATCAGGTACTGGCGAAACTGGTCGATGGTGACTTCAGTTTGCCCTAACCAGAAAGCATCGCTGATCGTTACCGTGGTCAAAGGCGCCTCATTGGTGGACCGATCCAATTCAATGCTAGGGCTGCCCATGACAAAGGTTCCTTCGGGAATGGGCAATAAGGTCATGCTCAAGTCGGATAGAAAAATGGGGTTGCCAGGCTGAACAGGTTCCGGATCGGTGTTTGGATCAACGGTAAACTTGACTACATTAAATCGCCAAACGGCTCCCTCGCGGGAAGCATCGTTATTGTGTGCGACAATTTTCCAATACCAGGCGCCCTCGGACAATTGAACATTCACATTCCATTGCGATTTGGTCACCCCGGACGCCACCAAGGTGGTCGGATCGGGGTTGTCCTTGTCCAGGAAGACATCATAGCCCGTGCTTGGAGCGGAATCCGTCCATTCAAATTGTTCAGGCACATCGGTGGTAAAGAAAGCGTTGTTATTTCCCGGTGATACATTCGCGAATGCGCCGGGGTTTTTTGTCCGGATGTTCAGGCCGTTTTCGGTCCAGTCCGTACTACCGGTGGCATACCAATCATCCAGAAGTGTTTCGACCATCATCGCATCACTATATGCCCCCACCGATGCGAAGGTTTGATTCCATTCTAGGGTCAAAGTTTCTCCCGCAGGAATGGTGGCTGTGGCCGCTTGAAACGCGGGGACTTCCGGGCCATTCAGCGGATTCCTTGCATAGACATAGGAGATCCTCACCTCCCTGGCTTGGTCGGAAGGGTTCTTGACCTGGGAGCGAACGATGAAAGGATCCTGCTGTTCAAGTTCCACTGCAGGCAACCCATCTGCAGGATCAATCAATGAATAACCCAAAACATAAGGCTGATTCCTGCGAACCGACCAATCGTTGTTGCCCGAATTCAATGATACCGTGATCTCCGCCCAAAGTTCGGAAACCTCCCAACGATTTCCGGGACGATGGAACACCCTCACATCATGGTCTCCAGGGAACAAATTAGGCACTTCCACCGAAGAACTTTGTGCCTGATACGTCTGCCCCGAAACCAGCCAAGTTGAATTGTTCACGTTGCTGAGGGAGCCGTCATCCAGCCGCAACCGACCGATAAAATGAGCATCCGGCAATTCGAATATCGGTTGCCTGCTGACGAGTGCACGGTAAAACTGCAAAGGAAATGCCTGTCTGTCGCCTGCCAGCACATTGGTCAATCTGAAAGAGGAATTCTGTACGGTGAACGGTCCCTTGATTGCAGGATCTGCAAAGGTCAACTCATTATCCTGTTGCACATATAAGGTCGTCCCGGCCACCAGGTTTTGAACCAGAAGATCGTCCCCAAACACCACCTGGCGAGGCTCGGGCAAAGCGGCTTCTGCCGGCTCGCCAATCCGCCACAGGATCACCCTGCCCGATGTATCCGCGCTAAGCAGCCGACTTCCATCCAGACTAATGATGGGAGACTGATGCCCTTCAGCCACACGCACATCCGTTGCGTTTTCCCGGGTGCGGATGGTGACATTCCGGTCAGCGCCGGCGGTGGCATACCAATCAGTTCCAGGAATCCATTCCAGATCCCATGCCCCTTTCAAGCGGGAGTCAATCTGGTACACAGGCGAGGGACTGCTAATGTTGTGCAGAAAGACCTCTCCGAAATCATTGATGACAGCAAAATGGGTGTCATCCGGCGCAAAATCCAATCCCTCGACGCTTCTGGTTTGGGCAAATCCCCCCAATAGTGCCCCATTGGTGGCATTCCATAAAAAAGTGATGTTGCCGTTTCCGGTCAATAATTTGTCCCGCCCATGAGAAAACCGGACATCAGATGGCGGTGTGACCCCGCCTGTGAAACTGATTTCCTCAAGGCTGTTCTCCATATTCCAGATAACCACCTTATGATCTGCGCTCACACTGGCCAACCTGAGACCGTCATCGGAGAAATCCAGACTATTGATGACATCCTTTTGCTCGGTGAACTTGCCGAGCGAAAAGTCCGCAACCCCGGACCATAACCAAACATCATGATCATCGCCGGCAACGGCCATCCATGCGCCGTCCGGGGTAAAAACACCAAACGTATAGGTGACGCCGGCTTCGCCGAAGGTTCGGATGCGTTCGCCGGTTGCCGCATCCCAATGAATGACAAATCCATCACCAAACGTGATAAACGACCTGCCATCAGGCGCCAGCGCAGCCCCTTGAATATTTCCAGTATCCCACTGTTGAAGGATTACGGGAGTAGGGATTTCGTCGGCGGTTTCTTGCGAAAGGCATTTCAAGGAAGCCATGTTGAAGGTGAGCAGAAATAGCGCGGAGTACCAAAGAGCAATCTTCGGAACCAATGAATTCCAGTTCTTGTGCATGTCAGTTGGATAGGTTGATGCAGACTTGCTTGTTCCGGATACCTCCTGTTTTTTCCGGTAGAATCCTGCGATCCTTGCTACTGAATTAGTGCCAAATCCTGCTTCGGTCAAGCAACTGTTGGGTCTTTAGTTGGAGGTAAAGTCATCCCTGAACCTGAAATCCAAAGCCCGTTTCGCTCCCATACATACCTGACCCTGAGTGCATAAAACAAAAAAGCCCATGCACGCGGCATGGGCTTTAAGGAGAAAGGAAAAAATCAGTGCTTGGGTTTGTGCTCGGAATGGCATGCTTTGCAGGAAGCGCCAAGCTTCTTGAAACCGGCCAATGCTCCTTCAATATCCTTCTTTTCGATGGCAGCCGCAGCCGCGGCGCTGCCTTCGCGCAGATCTTTGGTGCAAGCGTCAGCCCAAATGCTGTCAGGGCAACGACCATCTTCCATCATGGTGTAGCTGGATTCGTTCAAAAGAGCGGCACTCAATGCGAGCTTCTTCCAATCTTCATCGGAAGAAGGCTTGGAATCCACCAAACCCTTTTTGAGTTCACCCATATGAGGTTTGACGATGGCCTCCATCAACTGTTCGGTAGTTAACGGACGGGTTTTCCCCTTCTTCACCTGAGCCAACCCCGTGTTCAATGCGCCAATTGCGAGTCCGGCCACAAGAATGGCAGGCAGAATACGTTTCATGGAAATCATCATGTTATGTAAGATATTTCGAATTATTAGCCGAAAGGATCTTATTTTCCAGTCACCAGAAATCAAACTTTCTTTTTTCTAAAAAAACTGCTGCACCCATTCTTCAAAACAACCCTTTCTCATTCGTTCATTCCCGGCAATGGAACTCCAAAGCGGATGTTTACTTCAGGGCTGGAACACTTGACTCCACAACATTTGGTATGATAGTTTTTTTGGTATACATTTACATGTGGTGACGAATGAAATGCCCTAAATGCAGTTGCATCGATGACAAGGTGGTCGATTCCCGTTCTTCCAAAGAGGGAGCGGTCATCCGTCGCCGCCGTGAATGCCTGGAATGTGGGCATCGATTTACCACTTATGAAGAGATCGAACGGGAAATGTTGATGGTTATCAAACGCGATGGCCGCCGGGAACTCTTTTGTAAGGAAAAACTTGGAGCAGGATTACACCGTGCCTGCGAAAAGCGTCCTGTCAGCCAGCAAGTCGTGCATGAATTGATTGACCGCATCTACAACAGCGTGTTGGACGAATATGAACGAGAAGTCCCCAGCATGATCATCGGAGAACGGGTCATGAACGGACTTCGGGTGGTTGACGAAGTTGCGTATGTGCGGTTCGCGAGCGTTTACCGTCGTTTCACGGATGCGACCGAATTTGTTCAGGAAGTCAGAAAACTGGAAACAACCATATGATTCAGCTTAACCCAGATTGTGTGATGGTGGAACTAGAGAACGGCAAGGCGTTGCCCTGTTCCGTCGAGCTTCTGACCGTTGAAATGCTTGGTGAGAAAGCTTCCTGGATGGACCCCGAAATCCTGCAGAACATCTGCGAAGCGGTCATGCTTTACCTGAGAGACGAATTAGGGAAGGGAAGTGTCCCGTTCCATGAATTTGCCCAGGTCTTGGAAGATGTGTTGCGAGGGTTTGGATTTGAGGTCTGTGTTCCTAAAAAATCCCATCCCTCCCTGCCTGTCAGAAAAACAGATCTTGCCGACTGGTTGGGAAGGCAGGAACTGGGATTTGATCTCATGCTTTTCCAACGATTGCGTGAAGAACTCACCGAACGGTTATTGGAAGAACCAGCTGGAGTTCTTTGGATTCATGGCACGCACAACTGCGTGAAGGCACACCTGGGTGCCCGACGTTGGAGCCGCAAATGCCAACAATTGAACGACCAATTGGTGGCCTTTATTCGGGAATGCTTCGACCGTGAAGCCAATGCAGGATCCTCGCTCATCGTCCACGCTTGAGGAACACATCATGAGCACCACGCTGTTTGAAAAAATCATTGCCCGTGAAATACCCGCAGACATTGTCTTCGAAGATGATTCGGTGCTGGCCTTTCGCGACATCAACCCACAGGCCCCCACTCATGTCCTGATCATTCCGAAAAAAGTCATCCCGAGAGTTGGCGAAGCTCAGGAGGAAGATCAGTTGCTTCTGGGTTACCTCCTCCTGAAGGCGGGAGAGGTCGCCCGAAAACTCAACCTTGAAAACGGATTTCGACTGGTAATCAACAATGGCAGAGATGGTGGAGAAACCGTGCCCCACCTCCATTGCCATCTTCTGGGGGGACGCTCTCTGGAATGGCCCCCGGGTTGAAATGACCGTTGCGAACCAAATTACCATCCTTCGCATCCTGATCGTCCCTGTCTTTATTGTGGCCGTGCTGTACTATGTCCATGGCGGCAATGAATGGATGCGTTATGCGGCTCTCGGACTATTCGGCCTGGCATCTCTGAGCGACGCCATCGATGGCTTCATTGCCAGAAAATACAATCAGATCAGTGAACTGGGAACCGTTCTGGATCCCCTGGCAGACAAATTGCTGCTTATTTCGGGCTACATTGTGTTGAGCCTGGATAACGATCCTTACCTCCCGAGCATTCCAATTTGGTTGACCGCCCTGATTTTCAGCCGGGACGTGTTGTTGGTGCTGGGACTGATCCTCCTTCACTACACATTCGGAAAAATCCAGGTTCAACCCCGACTGATTGGCAAACTGGCAACCGCGCTCCAAATGCTCATCATTCTGCTCGTCCTGGCAAAATTGCCGCCACACATGATCATTTATCTGTTCTATGGAGCAGGATTTTGCACGGGTGTGTCGGGAATCCTCTATGTCTGGGATGGCATCCGCCAACTCGGCACCCATCCTTCCAGCTCTCCCATCCAACCAAAGGATAAGGAGTAGTCAAAGAGTTTGACAGGTGGGGCAGTAGTAAGTTCCCCGTTGGGAGATCATCATGCGCAGAATCGGTGTGTCGCATGCCGGGCATGGTTGGCCTTCGCGACCATAAACCCTGAAACGTTCCTTCACCTCACGATCGGCCTGCCCTGAACGGCCGAAATAAAAAAAACCATCTCCACGCCCGGTGCCCTCAAAATCAAGATCTGAAGAGGTTCCAAGCCGAACCGCTTCCGTCAACGTCTTGCGAATGGCCTGACACAGAACGACCAAACCGGGTTTGGGTATGGTCCCGGCCGGCCGCATTGGATGCAAACGAGAAAGAAAAAGGACTTCGTTGACATAGATATTGCCCAAACCAGCCACCCGTTCCTGATGCATCAACAGGTCCTTTATTTTAACCGATCGATCACGGCAAATCTGCTGCAGATACTCGGGGTGAAAGGTGTCTGGGTCCAATGGTTCCGGCCCCATGCGTTCAAGGGACGAAACATCAAAAGTCCAGCGACCAAACCCTCGCACATCCACATAGCACAACACCCTGTCATCGCCTTCGAGCGCCACCGCCAGATGAGGGATGTCCTGAAAGGCATCCGACCTATCCCTGAAAAACAGACGTCCACTCATGCCCAGATGGATGATCAATGGTTTGAATGGTGAACCACCGTTCAGGTGCACCATGAGAAATTTCCCACGCCGATCGATATGGTGAATGGTTTGGCCCCCAAGCAGGCGTTTGAAAGCCGTGACGGATTCGGGTCGAACGATACGCGGCTTGTTGACGAGGATTTTTTGAACACGGAATCCCCTGGCGACACCGTCCAGGTGCTGACGCAAGGTTTCAACTTCAGGTAATTCCGGCATGACTCTCAACCTTGATAACGCAACGGTTCCGTCATCGGAAACGCATTGGGAAGATGCCGTACTTCGTCCACATGCTCCTCATCATCCAACAACACTTCCACGATGTCGAACTGTATCTTGCATCGGGGAAAGTGCAGTTTTTTCAAATAATCCAGAGCCGTTTTGCAGATGTTCTTTCGTTTGTCAGCATCCACCGCGGCAGCCGGTCTTGACCAGGATTCACCCGTTCGCGTTTTAACTTCCACAAACACCATGCAGTCCCGATCACGAAAGATCAGATCGATCTCACCGCGTTTGGAAGCGAAATTCCGCGCAAGCAATTTGTAGCCCCGACGGCGTAGAAATCGTTCGGCGGCTTGTTCTCCCAACGAACCTTTCCGAAGATGATCCGGAGTGTCATCCGGTCGAAAAAGTCCCTGCAGAAACTGAATCAGTCGTCCCATTGAAACAAGGTTTGTTGCTGTATTTTGCCAAGGAAACTGCGACGATGCAACACGCAGGGACCGTGTTCCACGATGGCAGCACGATGCTGCGGAGTGCCATAACCTTTATGCTGTGAAAAACCGTATTCAGGGAATTGGGCATCCCATTCCAACATCAATCGATCCCGATGTACTTTCGCCAGAATGCTGGCCGCCGCGATGGAAAAACTCTTGGCATCACCCTTCACAATAGGAGTATGTGGAATGGGCAAACCCCGAACCGCCAGTCCGTCCACCAAGGCATGGTCGGCCCGAAATCCTTTCATCCCCTCAATCGCCAGAGCCATGGCTCGGTGCGTGGCTTTCAAGATGTTGATGGCATCGATTTCCTCCGCCTCGACTTGTGCCAAACCAAAATGAATGTCCGGATGCTGACAAATCACATCAAACAGCAAGGCACGCTTTGCGGGTGAAAGCTTTTTGGAATCATTGATACCGCTCAGGGTCTCGGGTAATCTGGATCCATACCATGAAGGAGGCAAAGCAACCGCAGCAGCCACCACCGGTCCGGCCAAAGGCCCCCTTCCCGCTTCATCAATGCCAACCAGAGCTCTCGCACCTTCGTCATGCAGTTTGTTTTCCCAATCAAACCGCCCGACCATCGCTTCAGTGATAGGTGAACCACTTGTCATGGTTGGGCAAGGTATTCGATCAAATCCCGCAACTCACGCTTGGTCAGCATTTCGATCAATCCTTCCGGCATGGGCGACAACGTCGATCGACGGCTTTCGATTTCGGATTTGGAAAGAGTATGAACCGTGCCATCCGCAGACTGCAACACGAGTTCGGATTCACTCTCTGATTTCAAGACACCGCTGACACTTTCACCATCCTTGAGATCGACCATCACGGAATCGTATCCCTCGGCGATGCGCCGATTTGGATCGACCATGGATTCCAGCAAATGTTCCCGGGTCAATTTTTTCGAAGCATCCTTCAGCTTGGGCCCAACATTGCCGCCGTTGTCACCGACGGCATGGCAGCGCATGCAACCCAACTCCTGACGTTCTTCAAAAATGGTCTTTCCCAGTCTCGCGTTTCCGCCATGCAGGGTGGACCGATAAGCGGCCAGCAAATCGTCGTTGGGAAGTGAGCCTTCATACTCTTTCAGTCGGGTTGACAGGGATGACTGCCTGGCCGCCACTGCAGCTTCCATGACATCAAGTTTCAGGTGCTCGTGCAAGGAGCCATCAACCAGGCGGTCCATCAATGTGTTCAATATATTGAGAGCCTGGGGAGTCTTCAATTTGGAGAGACCTTCAATCGCCGCCTGTCGAACGGGAGTGGATGGATGTTCCAGATCGATTTCCAGAAGTTGCACCGCTTCTTCGGGTTTCAAGAGGGATTGATGCCTGACGGCAGCGGCATGAACAGCATCCGATTGACTGCCGCGTGCAACTCTCAATGCCTCGCCCAGGAGGGGACTTTCCAACTTCACCAACGCTTCAACAGCATCCACCTTGACCGGATCCGACACGGCTTGCTCGCTCAGCAGTTGAATCAAATAAGTGTCCTCACCCTGAATCTGCAGAGCCACCATGGCTTCGATGCATGCCTGCTTGACTGAATCGGGCGCCTCTTTGATGAGTTTGCTCAAGGCAAGTCGAAAGGGCACAGCGGCCGAACGCGGATCGCGTTGCGGCAAAGGTCGCCAAAGCCCGGTAACCAGATCGCGTTGGGGTGGATTGGCCCACTTGGCAAGATGCGACAATGCCGCGGTTCGAAGGGACTCCTTGGCGGCTTTATCCTGTGCCAGCGAAATCAGGAAAGCGGCGTTCTCGGTTTTTCCCAGCCGGTATTGCGCATTGATCGCCCGCTTGATGGCAGCGTCTGGCAAATTTGCGCGCTGGATCAATTGAGCCAGTTGTTGTTGGGCCGCGTTGATGGGCACGTCATTGATGGCTCGGGCCACCTCCGCCACTACGTCAATGTTCGCATCCTTGAGGAAAACGGAAATTTCCGGACGTTCAAGACGACGCAAAGCCAGCACTGCTCCCATGCGAACCGGGGCTTCTGGATGACCAGCCGCTTCTACAAGTCCGGCCAGATCGTTGATATGATAGAGGGCCATGACACAGGCATGGCGAATATAGAGATCCTGATCTTTGTTGTCTGACAAAACTTTGAAAATCGGTTCGCACTGACGCAGGTTGACCAGAGTTTTGGTTTCTTCACTATGTTGCACCTCCTGAAAACCAGCCTGGAGCGTTTTCCATAACCACTTGATCCCAAAAAAACGAACACGCGCATTTCCGTGCTGCATCAAACGAAGATAATCCACATAATATCCCACCACACCTCGATCCCCCAGCACATTGGCCGCCTGAGCAACGATTTCGCTGTCGGAATCCTGGAGCAAGTTCACCAGCAACTTGGCGGTTTCCCTATCTTTGGCAACCAACTGGCCCAATCCCCAGATAGCATGAAGACGACCCAGCGGATTTTTTCCTTCGGAAGCCACACGGGTCAACTCGTCCATGGCGCTGACGTTAAACGCGCCGCTCAAGACTTTGACGACCGAAGAGGCAGGTGGTTCGTAACGCCGCACCAACTCAAACTGAGCTTCCTGCCGTACGCGCATGTCCTGGTGCGATAGCAACGGCCCCAGCTCCTTGATGGACTTTTCCTTGAGCCCGCCTCCGATCAGCGCATTGACTTCATTGAGGATCGCAGTGTTGGTTCCCTTGGCCTGCACTCGGAAAATACGACCCTTGCCGGTCTTCTCCCAACCCTGGATCCAATCTGCCACATAGACACCCGGCCTGGGCCCAAAGGTGATGTCCACCGGTGAAAGGCCCCAGAGAAGTTTGCCGTCCATGAAATCCCTGGAATTACTCTCCAAATACTCCTCACCATGGAGTGTTTGGAATCCTGCGCCATCGGGGGCCACCGTGAAATATCGAATCCCACCGGGAAAATCAGATAGAAAAAAATGGTTCCTGAACCGATCCGGCAAGCCGGTCCCCGGATAGTAGGCAAACCCCGCCGGACCATGCCCCACGTAGGCGATGGGCGGTATCAGGTGATTCCCCTCGTTGGTCTCGCGCGTTTCCCACAAGCGTTCGGATTTCCAAGGCCCCATGCCGGGCAACCACTGCCATCCGATTCGCCAACCACTGTCCGCTCCCTCGACCAGATATACCAGCCTGGCTTTGTCTCCCCCGTCACCATTGTTGTCGACCGTCCACAAATTTCCATGAACATCGAACGCTAGTTCCTGAGGATTACGCAACCCCATGGCGAATAACTCCAGCTCCGACCCGTCGGGTCTGCATCGATATACAGCGCCCGTATGAGGCACGTCCACCAACGTGGCCCCGTCCTTCTCGACATGTGCTCCCCGGTCGGCTATGGAAAAATACAACCGCCCATCAGGCCCCATGATCAACCCATGCATGTCATGTCCACCAAAGGCAATATGCACCCCGAATCCATGATGCAACTGACTGCGCTGATCGGCATGGCCATCACGATTGGTATCCCGAAGCAACCAAAGATCCGGAATACAAGTAAACCAAACACGGTCTCCCCGGGCCAACACACCTGCCGCCACACCGGAGACCAGTGAGTTAAATCCATCGGCAAAGACCTTGGAAGACTCGGCTACACCGTCTCCATCTGCATCCTCCAGCAGAACAATCCGCTCGGATTCCTCTTCCAGATCTTTCCAGTCAAACACACCGTCCTTGTTGCGATCGATGATATACGACTTGGGAATGGAGGGATTTCCCGCCGATAAGTTCTTTTTCAAAAAGTCCGAACGATCCTTCACCGTCTGAAAGGAAAAATCAGCGTCCAACCAGTCCGGAAACCGCCGAATATCATAAACCGAAGTGCGACGCCGATGCGACTCCACCACGTAGCAACGTCCGAATTCATCGAAATCCAGGCTGACAGGATTGGCCAGCAAAGGTTCCGAAGCATAAATCTCCAATTCAAACCCCTCCGCCACACTAAGATTGGCGGCAGCTTCGACTGCTTCAGGACTAGGACCGCTGGCTATCACAGGAGCCGGCAATTCGGTTTGGCCCCAAACCGGAAGGACCATGAGGAATGTTCCCAACAAGAAAAATCGGGATCCCCATCGCGGAATATTGGTAAACATGGATGGCATGAAATCTGAACGTTTCATGACTACTACCACCCCCTCGGTACCATTTCAAGAAAGGGGACCTTTTCTATCTGCCAAAAATACCATCTTACCCCCAGTCCCCCCGAAGATGAAAAGGCAAAAGCCGACCATCAAGGCATGGTTGAGGACGGACGCGCCCCTTAATCTCCAGCAAGCGTCTCCGCCACCTGCTGACCAAACTCGAGCTGGAAGTTCCTTTCACGATTCGCCAGGGCTTCAAGTTTCTCTCTCGAAGGCAAGGGTTCCGTTGCGTTGAGTTCATCCGAAGCAAAGGTTGACCTGGTAAACATTTCATATGGCTGATGTGAGATTGATTCCTTGCTTCAATGTGGGGCGTTTCTTACTATCATGGCGTTATGCAACCCATTCAGCTACTCCAGAGAGGAGTCTTGGCAGGATGCCTGCTGTGTTCAACAGTGGCGGTTTTGAAGGCACAGCCTTTGGTGATCAACTACGATGAAGCCAAAGTCCCGCGCTTCACTTTACCAGATCCTTTGACTACGCAGGACGGAATCCAGGTCACCACCCCTTCCGCATGGAAGGGCATCCGACGCCCGGAAATCCTGTCCTTGCTGACAAGGGAGATGTTTGGAGAGGCGCCTGGTAGCCCGGAGAGCATGCAGTTCAAGGTGGAATCCGAGTCGGTCGACGCATTGGACGGATTAGCCCGCCGCAAGGAGGTCACGGTCCATCTGGAAGGAACAGCGGATACCGCAGGAGTGGATATAGACGTCCTGATCTACCTGCCGGCCAAAGCAGAAAAGCCCTCGCCGGTATTTCTCGGACTTAATTTTGCCGGGAACCACTCCATCCAAAACGATCCGGACATCACTCTTTCCAAATCATGGATGCGCAGTAATCCTCAAAATGGCATCGTGGATCACCAAGCCACCGAGGCATCCAGGGGAAGCGGTTCCAGTCGTTGGCCGGTGGAAACAATCCTCAAACGCGGCTACGGGGTGGTAACCGCCTACTATGGAGACATTGATCCGGATTTTGACGACGGCTGGCAAAACGGGGTGCACCCCTTGTTTTATCGCGACTCCCAAAAGACACCAGAATCACATCAATGGGGATCCATTGCAGCCTGGGCATGGGGATTGAGCCGCATCATGGACTACCTCCAGACGGATCATGATATCGCCGGCAATAAGGTATCGGTGCTGGGACACTCTAGGTTGGGAAAGACTTCCTTGTGGGCAGGAGCTACAGACGAACGATTTGCACTGGTCATCTCCAACAACTCGGGATGTGGAGGAGCAGCACTTAGCAAACGTGCTTATGGAGAAACAATTCGGCGCATCAATTCCTCATTTCCACACTGGTTCTGCGACAATTTTACCTATTACAACGACCGTGAACACCTCCTGCCATTCGATCAACACTATTTGATCGCCCTGCTGGCCCCCCGCCCAGTGTATATCGCAAGTGCCCAGGAAGATCGGTGGGCGGACCCGAAAGGCGAATTCTTGTCTGGTGTTTATGCCGACCCGGTTTATCGCCTACTTGGCAAAAAGGGTATTTCTGCGCGGGAGATGCCGGAGATCAATGAATCCGTGGGAGACACCATCCGCTACCATATTAGAACAGGCAAGCACGATGTCACGGACTTTGACTGGGAGCAATATATGAACTTTGCCGACCAGCATCTGAAGTGAACCATCAAAACCCGTACCCGTTGACTCCACTTGCAGGCTTTAAATTGGCAATCAAAGCTTGAACTAACCCGGAGGATGCACTAACGTCTGAGGCGCAGTAAAGAACTCCACTTTCAACATTCCGGGAAAATAGCCGGATAAGTGGAATATGATTGACATTAACCAAAAGATTTGCAAGCTGGTGTGAAATCGATAAGTTAGAGTTCACATCGATATTGTAGGAGCATTTATGATGAATAAGACTGGTATCCAATCGAAACTCCTTCTGACAGCGGTTGCGCTGCTCACACTGGGTTTTTACACGTCCGCCTACGGGGAAACAGGTAGTGCCACCATCACCGGTGTTAAAGGTGGGGGATCATTTGATAATGGCAGCGGCAGTCAGGCCATTGAGAAAGGCGCAAAGATTGCACCTGGCGCAACCATTTCCACAACACCTGATTCCGCCATTACCATGGATCTTGGAGCCGCAGGTTCCATCGAAGTCCAGGGCGGCACGACCTTGGTGATCGAACGCTTGAACTCAGAACGCAGCGGGGGCGGAACTATTATTGATGTCCAGTTGGACTTGAGAACCGGTTCGTTGACTGGTGCGGTGAGCAAATTCTCCTCACCTTTGTCCAAATACGAAATCAAGGTTCCTACCGGTGTAGTGGGCATCGATGCAACCGAAGGCCCTGCAAGCTTTTTCATCAGTGCTCCGGATGACATCAACATCATCTCCGGTTCCAGTGTGTTTGTTTATACACGCGATGGAGTTGTTCGCAGTGTGCGTGTCGGAGGCAACCAAATGTTTAACAGCAACACAGGTACTGCCGTGGTCATTCCACCAGCCAAGTTGGGTACTCTGCCAAAACCACCAACACCTCCAGTGCCACCCCAAGTGGTGCAGGCAGCGCCCACGCCGTTCAACTTCTTCATCTCACCTGCCAAAGGTGAATAATAAGATTTTTTGAATATCAATTTCGCGAGCCCTTTGGTCCAACCAAAGGGCTTTTTTTTGCCTCGAAACCCTCGTTAAGATCCATTACTTGAGAAATGATCATCGATTTCACCCAACTAAGCTCGAGTGAGATTTATCACACCATGACCCAAACGATAATCCCAAGACCCATTGCCTGGGTGATCAGTGATCATGGAAACGGTCAATTAAACCTGGCGCCGTTCTCATATTTCAGCGCCGTCTCCAGCAATCCGCCTATTCTATCCCTTTCCGTTGGGTTAAAGCGGGATGGAAGCAAGAAGGACACCTGGCGAAATATCGAGGAACGATCACATTTTGTTGTGCAGATTCCCAAAGTTGAAGATGTGGACTCCGTATTGCGATCTGCAGAACCCCTCGAACATGGTGAGTCGGAAATCGAACTATGCCACCTGGAACTGGCTGATTTTGAAGGGTCTCCCCTGCCACGACTCAAAAGAGCTCCCATTGCCTTTTGTTGCGAAAAACACTCAATCATTCCAATAGGCAACGGACCTCAGGGATTGGTCCTGGGTGAAATACGCAGTATTTATCTGGACGATCAAGTGGCCATACTTACTCCGGATTCCCCCATTCCCCAAGTTTCAGCCGAGGCCATCAACCCTTTGGCCCGACTCGGCAGCACAGGAGGTTTTGCCAAAATCGAAACCATCAAAAGGTAGAACGTGGCGTCCCGCGCACCCCTTGTGGTACCCTTGAGCATCCATTGGTGCCCAATTGGGGAAGCCTGCGATATCCGATCACCCCACACCCGCATCGCTTTCGCTCGCGGGCGGACCGAGAGGGTCCAATCTATCAGATCATTCAACCCCGCCGCTTTTGGACAGCTTTCGCCAAGGTTTCCAAAACAGGTTCGGTCTGCTCCCATGACATGCACGCATCGGTGATACTCTTTCCATAGACTGCCGAACCATCTGGTTTATAAGACTGACTTCCTTCCACAAGATGGCTTTCCAGCATCACGCCGGACACAGCTTCTGAGCCCCCGGCAATCTGGTCCGCCACACTTTGAGCGGCCAAGGGTTGTTTTTTATGGTCCTTGGAAGAGTTTCCATGACTGCAATCAACCATCACGCTGGGGTGCAATTGACTCTTTGTGAGTGCTTCACACACAGCCCCAACGCTATTCGCATCGAAATTGGGCCCAAGTTTGGATCCACGCAAAATCAGATGACAAGAATCGTTACCTTTGGTCTGAACAATGGCGGCAACACCTTCCTTGGTGACGGAAAGGAAATGGTGCGGTTGGCGAGAGGCGCTGACGGCATCAATAGCAATTTGCACATTGCCATCAGTGCCATTCTTAAAACCTACCGGCATGGACAATCCGGATGCCAACTCACGATGCACCTGACTTTCAGTCGTGCGAGCCCCAATCGCACCCCAGGAGATCAGGTCCGCAATGAATTGTGGCACAATGGTATCAAGAAACTCAGTGGCAGAGGGAAGCCCCATCTCCGCCAATTCCTGAAGCAGTTTCCTGGCCTGGCGAAGTCCCTTGTTGATTCGAAAACTGTTGTCAATGTCCGGATCATTGATCAACCCCTTCCACCCAACCGTGGTACGGGGTTTTTCGAAATACACACGCATGAAGATGCTCAGGTCCTGCTTGTATCGCTCTCTGGCTTCAGCGAGTTTGTGCGCATATTCAATGGCGGCACCGGTATCGTGGATGGAACAGGGTCCGGCAATCACCAGTAAGCGATCGCTCTTGCCTCGAATAATCTGTTCGGCCTCCCAACGTGCCTCGGAAACGGTCGTGGCAGCCTTTTCCGTCATAGGGATTTCTTCCAGTAAAATCGCAGGCGACAGCAACGGGTGCAGCGATTGAATCCTTAAATCATCAGTATCCTTTATCATACGTCCTCAGAGGGGCGTATTATAAGGTTCTGATCACCCGTGCAAAGTCTGACTTGGAAAAATTTTCCATTTTGGCAGCCCCGACTAAAGGGAAGCCAAAGGAATAACAAAAAAGTTTAGTGGACTTTTCACTCGTCAAAGTCGTTTCACATGGGATAGGTTGATTCAACGATTGGCGAGGGAGTCGTCGTATTTTCTTCCTGCCTTGTAAAGGCATGCATTTGGATCAAGACATCATCGATATTCTCAAGATCAAGGCTTCCTCCAAAAACGGAGGATCACCTAAGGATCGAACCCCCCCCTCACTTCCTGAACAACTGCCCATTCTAGGCTTGTCAGACATTGTCATCTTCCCGGGCATGGTCGCGCCATTGTTGATTGAATCGACTTCGAGTTCGGATTTGATTGATGCAGTGGTTTCTGGCGACCGCCTGATTGGCCTGGTACTGCAAACCTCACCGGTGGATGACCCGGAACCTAAGGATCTTTACAGCTATGGCTGTCTGGCTCGAGTCCAGAAGATGGTGAAGCAACCCAACCAGCATGTTCGAATCCTGATTGAGGGGCTTAAACGCACTCGGATATTAGGATACGAAAAGACCAGTCCATATCTGCTGGCCAGAGTGGAATACCTTCACGAGCCCAAGGAAATTTCGGAAGAAACCACATCCCTGGCACGCACCGCCAAGAAGTTGTTTCAGGAGGTTTTGAAACATTCCTCCACCATGGGAGATCAGATTAAATCCACTATCTTGAACATGGAAGATCCCGAGAAGCTTTCGGACTTGATCGGGGCCAATCTCAATCTGGACCTTTCTGAACACCAGCAACTGCTTGAAACCCACATCGTTGCGGAACGACTCAAAACCTTGCTTCCCCTGCTCCAGCGCGAACTCGAACTCCAGTCCATCGGAGCACGCATTCAGAAGGAAACTTCATCTTCCATTTCAAAAAGTCAGCGGAATTTTTACCTGAAGGAGCAGCTTAGAATCATCCAGCGCGAATTGGGCGAAGAGGATCCGGCATCCAGGGAGATCAACACTCTGCGAGAAGCCATCGAAGCCAGCGGCATGCCTCCCGAAACACAGGAAATGGCACTGAAGGAACTCGAACGCTTGAAATCCATCCCGGCCTCGCTTCCCGAATACACGGTCTCCAGACATTATGTGGAATGGCTGGCCTCCCTACCCTGGAATAAAAGTGTCGAACATCACTTGGATCTGGCGGAAGCATCACGCATTCTGGACAAGGAACATTTCGGACTCAAAAAGGTCAAAGACCGGTTGCTGGAACACCTCGCCGTCATGAAGCTGCGGAGCAGCATACGAGGACCGATTCTTTGTCTCGTGGGACCACCTGGTGTGGGAAAAACATCTCTGGGACGCAGCATGGCCGAATCATTGGGACGTCCCTTCGCGCGCATCGCACTGGGAGGCGTCCGTGATGAAGCGGAAATTCGTGGTCACCGCCGGACCTATGTGGGATCCATGCCGGGCAGGATTCTGCAAACCTTAAAACGTCTGAAAGCCAGAAACCCGCTGATTTTGCTGGATGAGATCGACAAGCTTGGTTCCGATTTCCGTGGTGATCCCGCTTCAGCCTTGTTGGAAGTACTGGATCCTCAGCAAAACAAGCATTTCAGCGATCACTACCTTGAAGTCCCTTTTGACTTGAGCGATATCCTGTTCATCACCACTGCGAACTGGTTGGACCCGGTGCATCCGGCGCTTCGAGATCGCCTGGAAGTGATCGAACTGCCCAGCTACACGACTACGGAGAAAATTGAAATCACCCGACATCACCTGTTGCCCAGGCAACTGGAAGATCACGGGATGAAAGCCAATCAATTCAAGCTCCCCACAAAAAGCATTCGGCATTTGATTGAACTTTACACCAGAGAAGCAGGCGTTCGGCAATTGGAACGAACCGTTGCATCCGTCCTGCGCAAGGCAGCCCGCGAACAGCTGGAGTCCACGGAATCCAAGGGGGCAACCACTGTTGACGAAGCGTGGATCGAGAAACAACTCGGCATGCCCAAGTATCCGGCGCCCGACCATGAAACCATTGACGAGTGCGGGATTGCGGTGGGATTGGCCTGGACGCCCAGTGGTGGTGAAATCCTGTTTCTGGAAGCCACTTCACTTCCGGGTAAAGGCAAATTGATACTGACGGGTTCACTGGGGGATGTGATGAAGGAAAGCGCTCAGGCAGCGTTGACACATCTTCGGTCCCAAGCGGGCCAAATGAAGTTGAAGCTGCCGCCGATGGACAGCCTCGACATTCATATTCACGTTCCGGCCGGAGCCACCCCCAAAGATGGTCCGAGCGCAGGTATCGCCATCTTTGCCGCGCTCGCATCGATGTTCATTGGCAAACCCCTGTCCTCCCGCCTGGCCATGACCGGAGAAATCAGCCTCCGAGGCAGAGTCCTGCCAGTTGGTGGAATCAAGGAAAAACTACTCGCAGCGGCACGCAGTGGCATGCGTGAGATCATTCTTCCCGAAGCAAACAAAAAGGATTGGGTGGAAGCGCCGCCTGAGATTCGAAAGAAATTGAACATCCATTGGGTCCGCCACGTCGAAGAAATGATGCCGGTGCTTTTCAAATCAAAACCGGCTGGAAAGAAATAATCCAACCGCTTGCGTATCATGAAAATCATTTTGCCGAACTTGGCATTGCTATGTGCCGCCATGTTGCTCCTTCCCTCAAAAGGCATGCTCGCCGACCCCATTCAGGATGGCCAATCCCTGGCCGCTGAACTGCGAGCACTCCAAATTGGGATTCCCGGTGATATTTCCGCAACACTCAAAATCAGAAAGAGCGGAGGAGAGCGTGTCCAACGGCAGGTCCAGAAACAATCCATCCAAACAGAGCAGGGCTGGAATGATCTATTCAGTGTGGCGACCGATGATCAAAGCAACACGGAGTGGCTCCTGATTCGGCACCGCAATGGGGAATCACCAAGCTATCAAATGGCAAATTCCGAATCGATCCCTATGTCCAACGAGGATTATCAACCTTTGGTCAAGGATGCAGCGATGACACCCGTCGGTGGCAGTGATTTCTGGGTGGCAGATCTTGGATTGGATTTTTTACACTGGCCTGACCAGCGTATCGTTCCTTCCCGAATCACCATGCGAAAAGGAGTCGCCTGCAAGGTGCTCGAAAGTGCCCGTCCCACCCAATCTGAAAATGGATACTATAAGGTCCGTTCATGGATTTCTTCTGAATACGGTGGTGTCGTCTATGCCGAAGCATTTGATACCGCCGGCCAAAAAATCAAAATTTTCGAAGTGAACGACGTGGAGAAAATAGACGGACAATGGTACCTGAAAGAGTTGAGAATCCGCAACCTGCGTGACCGCTCGACTTCCACGCTGGAATTCAACAATTCCGGACAATCTCTGAGCAATCAGTGATAAACTCTTCATTGTAACAACGGTTCCAAAGGGCTATCATGACTCCAGCCCTTGGAACCAGGGGATGGTTTCCTGTGGCGATGCGGCTTGTATCACGCAGAAGGGCGGAAGGGTGTTTACAACAAACCATCAAGGTTACCATGAAAAAACTTTATTACGTGACTCCATCCATGTGCGGTGGAGACCTACCCGAGGATTTTGATTTGGATGATTTTTGTGAGGTGCTCCAAGGAAAACTGGATGAAGATGTGGAGGTGGTTGCCATCAACGAAGAAGATCTACCATCGGATAATCTGGATCCGGATCTCGTTTCGGAGGCGATTTTTAACGAGGCAATGGGCGAGTACTATCATCGCTGACCGCCTCCAGGGAAACCGGTTTCGGAATTGTCCGAGTATCCTCCGAACATCGGGGTGCCTGCTTGGATCTTAGCCCACACAGGTCATGGGATTTCGTGTTGCCACGAAATCTCATCCAACAATCTCACCCCGATGATCTCCCTTGCGAACTGTGTGGCATCAGCCTCCTGAGGAGTCTCCAGTTTTTGAAATGTTTCCCAAGCCTTCTTTTTGACACCAAAGGGATGTTCCTTCGTAGGCAGGGATCTTAATCCGAGCAACAATCCACCTTCCTGTGGATGATCCACCCAGCGATGGTTGTGAAACGCTTCGATACTCTGGAGCGGCCGGATTTTATGCCATGTGTAAACGAAGGCTGCGGCCTGAATATCCTGAGCCATGGCTGATTCAATGGGCGTGTGGTATCCCTGTTCCGACAAGATCACGCCACGCACTTTTTCGCCATTAAACATCATGCACGGCTGGTGCATGTAGGCGTCCAACACTTCCAGATTCTTGGGGGTGATCAATGGGGTTTCGTAATCGAATGTTGGCAGCGTATCGTTCCATGCCTGCGGGTTCCACAAACTTTGCGGGTAGGGATGATAGGCCAAACCCCATTCATAATCCCCCTCAAGCCTGGATGTTTCCGCCAACCAATCCAGCAACCGTCGCGGCGCATACGTTTTCCACGAAGGATCAGGCTCGGCATTCCAGTGATGCGTCAATGAAATGAATACGCGGGCATGCGGATTGTAGCGTCGAGCCAATAGATGGGTCAATCGCATGGATCGCATATACACATCCATGTAAACTTCCATCGGCTGTTTACCCATGTTGGTCCACACCCATCCGTAATCAATTTCATTGTGCATGATCCAATTCGATACCCGACCATGTGGATCTCCGGGTTGGGCATAACGGCGAGTCAAATAATCCATCGCGGCCCCATAGGCCAGGACTCCCTCACGGCTGCTGAAATCAGGCATGGCGTAATGGCCTGCCCGCTCCGCTTCCGGATGCGTTATTTGCCCACCAAATCCCGAATCTCCAAAGCCAACCAGAATGATGGCCGAAACCACCATGCCGTGGTCGGTTGCAAATCGAATCAATCGATCATGTTGAGAAATAAAACCTGGATTCACCCACCAGGACTTTCCTTGATAACGCGTCTCCTCCCAGCCGGTTCGTTTGGAGGAGCTCAGCATGTGGGAGATCAACATATTGTCCGTGATGTGACGAACCCCCAAATCGACGAGTTCCTCGAGAATATCATTGGCCCAGACACCCCCCATGCCTTTAAGCGATCGAGCCCATTTCCGATCGAGCGCATGTTCGGCTGCTTCGTCAAGTTGCGTGATGTACCGGGGCAGTGACAATAGACGCCACCGGGCACCTTCATCAGACAAAGCGATGGCCCATCGAGATGTGATTCGGTCCCGATCCCCCATCCTTCTGGGGATGGTTTTCACGATGTTTCCAGATGCATCCGCCACGTCGCATTCAAATATCTCAACCGGCTCAATCGCTTTGGAAGGATCCCACTCAAGAGGAATCTCAATCAACCGCGCCCCCTCCAAAAACAGTGGATGATACGGCATGCGAAGCGTGATTGTTGTCCGATCTATAGAAATGGTTTCGATGGAAGCAGGATAGGATTGGCGGTAGTATGATCGGATGGATTCGGCTTTGTGGGCTTTGTGCGCACGTTCCATCGAAGCCGCTTCAACCGCTTTTGCTTCATCTGCATTGGGTGGCCGCAATTTCAGATTGCGCACCCCTATCCGCACCCCGGACTTCCGTCCGAAATCCAGTCTTAAAAGATTGTTGGAAGGCATCCATCGATGACCCGACTGTTCAACGAGGTGCACCGAGAAGGGTATCCAGGACTCCGATTTCATCATGCTCCCTGCCGTCAGGGAATTAACCGCCCGAATCGGCGGACCAAAAAAAATCTCCAACTCGGATACTCCGTCCGGACAAAAGTAATCAAAAGAAAGCACGACGTTTGCCGAACCATGAGAAACATTGGAATAGGGTTTGAGGAACAGATAAGGATCCTCTCCGCTCGTTTCAAAGGTCCAGGCACCTTCACCGGTCTCCAGCATGCGAATCTGGTTCAACCGGGAAACATCGACTTGCAACTCCACAGAATCCGCACCCTGAACGGGCAAGGCCGAGCAAGACAGGATAAAAGCAAACGAGGAAAGGTAAACCAACTGCATGTGCCATCGCATGATCGTCAGTTTAGAAGGCATCATTCAGACTGTCGATGCCGATGGATCAGAACTCGGCAAAAATCCGATTGGCTTCCTCCAGCGTTTCCTTTGAACCAATGTCATACCACAACCCCGGCAAGGTCCAGGTATAAACGGGCATTCGAGGATAGAGCCACTGGATCATACGACCGGGCTGATCCGCATTGTGACCATCTTCAACATATTGGCGTATGACGGGAAGGACAGCTTTTGGATAGTAATAAAGCGCAATACCGATCAAGGTGGAATGAGGCTCTTCGGGTTTTTCTTCAAATGAAGAAATCTGCCCTCCTGCATTCATATGCACTTCACTATACTTCTTGGTATCCTCCAGTCGCCCGACATCATAAACGCCCAGAACAGGCGCCTGTTTTTCCAGGCAGAATTCCCCAAACGATTTGATACTTTGGCTGAACAAATTATCTCCGGCCACAACGATGATGTCTTCATCAATAGCGGAAGCTTTCAAGGTGTATACCAGATCACCGATCGCTCCTAGACGATTGTTTTCGTCCGTGGAACCATCGTTGATCACCGTAACCGGGATGGACGGACAGCTTGTTTGATAGGCTTTGGCCCAAGTTTCAAAATGCCCGTGAAACTTGTCATTGGAAACGATGAGGATTTCGTTCAATTCTGGCACATCCATCAAGTGGCCTAACACATGTTCCACCATGGGACGTCCGGCCACTTCAAGAAGCGGCTTGGGACGAGTCAGAGTCAATGGATAAAGACGAGTTGCGTATCCGGCTGCTAAGACAATCAATTTCATGTTTTCGAGAGTTACTTATCCCTGGTTGACGACCATTTCAGGAGCCACACGCTGCACCAATGCGCGGGATGCATCAAGGATTTCGTGACTATACCGCATTGTCACAGCCTGTTCTGCCAGCTCCCTGGCTTCACTCAATTTCAGTCGTCGGATGAGGTACTTGACGGAAGGCACCAACGGGGCGGACGCGCTCAATTCATCAACACCCAGCCCCAGCAAAAGAGGCACCAAATCAGGTTCACCGGCCATTTCACCGCACACTCCCACGCGAATCCCGGCGGCATGAGCCGCTTTTGTGGTTTGCTTGATCGAGCGAACAATACTGGGCGCGGTCGGTTCGTAAAGATGCGCTATGCGGTCGTTGGTTCGGTCAACCGCCAGCCCATACTGGATCAGGTCATTGGTGCCGATGCTGAAAAACTTTACCTTGCTCGCCAAATCATCGGCCACCATCACCGCAGAGGGGGTTTCAATCATGATGCCGGTTTCAATGTGCTCATCGAACGCAACGCCCTCCTCCGCCAATTCACGTTTGCAGGTTTCCAAAAGTTCCAGAGCACGATCCAGCTCGCTCATGCTGGTGATCATGGGAAACATGATGCGCAGGTTTCCCTGGGTGCTGGCCCGCAGAATGGCCCGCAATTGCATCTTGAATATGCCTTCATTGTCCAGACAAAACCGGATGGCACGCCAGCCCAGCGCCGGGTTGGATTCCACACCTGATTTCGTCAGGGAAGACAACTTGTCAGCTCCCAGGTCAAGAGTCCGGATGACAACCGGTTTGGGAGCAAGCTTGGAAGCAACCTCGGCATAAACCTCCGCCTGGATTTTCTCTTCAGGCCAATGAGACCGGTTCAAAAACAAATACTCCGATCGAAACAAACCCACTCCATCCGCCCCAAACTTCATGACATCCTCCGATTCCGATGGTTGATCCAGATTGGCCTCCAGGGCCACTTGAAATCCATCCAAAGTCACGGCTGGCATCTCCCTGAGCTTGGCCAGTCGTGCTTCCTTGTCCTCATGCCGCCTGATGACATGGCCGTATTCAAACAAGGTCTGATCACTGGGATTAAGAATGACCAAGCCGCTGTGGCCGTCAAGAAGTACAGTCTGATCATTCTCCAATCGCTTGCTGATATCATGAAAGCCGACAACAGCGGGGATTTTCAAAGCTCTGGCAAGAATGGCCGTGTGCGATGTTTTACTCCCGACATCAGTGGCAAACCCGAGAACCATGCTGCGATCCAGCATCGCGGTCGTACTCGGCGTCAAGTCGTGACCGACCACAATACTGGGTTCGCTCAAGGCATAGAGATGATCATGATCATCCTGCCCCATCAGATTGTTCAAGAGCCGGTGTGAAACATCCCGTAAGTCAACAGCACGCTCACGCAAATACTCGTCTTCCATGCTGTCGAAGGCCTGGGCATATTTTTCAGACACTTCATGATAGGCATGCTCGACATTACACATTGTGGACTTAACCAACTTGGTCGCCTCACCAATCAACGCCGGATCATCCAACACCAGAAGATGAGCTTCGAAAATGTCGGCATCATGCGATCCCACACGTTCACGCAAACTTTGATGCATCTCCTTGAGTTGTTTCCGGGTAATGATCAAGGCCTGCTCCAACCGCTTCAATTCCGCGGCCACATCCTCTTCGGGAATGTCACGATACGGGACATGAAGCTGCCGCGTGCCAAAGACAAAGACTCGTCCCCGACAGACACCTCCTGAGGCTGGAATGCCCCGAAATGTGATTTCACCTTTCTCGCTCATATCGATACGCACTTGATAATATCCCTTTTCCAAGGTGTTGGAAATGAAATTGTCGTTAACGAAAATCCAACATTCATTGAACAAACCACCCCTCCCCGCTCCTCTTCCAAAGACTTTTCCGAATTCCTGCCAAGCCCCATTGACCACGAAGGATTCCTCTGGCCATAATCCTCGGCATGAACAACAAAGCGGCGATCATTACAGGAGCTTCAAGGGGCATCGGCCGGGGCATCGGACTGGAATTGGCCCGGATCGGTTATGACCTGATCATCAACTACGCAGGCAATCAGAAAGCCGCCCTGGAAACAGTCCGGGAATGCGAGGCTGCCGCCACTGAAGCCGGACATGCGATCAAAGCCATACCCGTCAAGGCAAACGTAGGGCACCCGGATGACCGGGAACACCTTTTGAATGAAACCAAAAAAGCATTTGGGCGCCTGGATCTGCTCGTCAACAATGCCGGTATCACTTCGATCGGCAGAGCTGACATTCTTGAAGCCAAAGAAGAAAACTTTGACCAACTCATGGCGGTCAATTTGAAAGGGCCCTTCTTCCTCAGCCAGCAAGCGGCCAACTGGATGATCGAACTTTTAAAGGCAGGTAATGTGAATGCTCCAAAAATTGTCAATGTATCATCCATCAGCGCCTACACCGTTTCAGTCAACCGGGCGGATTATTGCATGGCCAAGGCGGCTCTGGGCATGATGACCAAACTCTATGCCGTCCGGCTCGCGGAACATGGCATCCGGGTCTATGAAATATGCCCGGGTATCATTGCTTCCGACATGACAGCTCCTGTGCAGGCCAAATACGACAAACTCATCGCAGAAGGCCTGACGCCCATGCCCAGATGGGGACAGCCTTCGGACATCGGCAAAACCATCACCGCCGTCGCCCAGGATTACCTTCCATTCAGCACCGGCGAAGTCATCAATGTCGACGGCGGCTTCCACCTTCGCAAACTCTAAATTCACCCGTCTGCGCTTGACGGTTCAGCTCCGATCCGCCAGCTTCGCCAGCAGGTGGCGAATTGTATGGAATCTTGATTGGACCCCGAATTGTGAATTCAAACCAAAGACATCCCCCCCTGAATGGGGGTCAGTCCCAACTATTGACACTGTTTACGGATAAAGGTTTAAAACATATTGATAATGTATAAGTTACATTTCAAAAACCCCGCCAAGCCGTATGCACAACAAGGTGCATTTTTTTAGATTTTATCTTGATCTTCCCTTTTTCTGACGAGAGAATGCTCGTTCGCCTGAGTCCCGCGAGTGCGGATGGCTCATTAGAGGCTGAAATGAGTGTTAACCATCAACCTAACCCTCATTATACTTCTCCGTGCTCCGGTGAACGTGTGTTAGGCCGATGGGTTTTGCTCGAGGATGTCGCCGTTTTTGCGGTGAATCCTGAGTCGAACACACAGGTCGGAGCCTCCTTAAGATAAGTAATATCAAAGGCGCAGCATTGCGTCTCGGTTGTATCATTAATTCATTATGCTAACCATGGAAGAAGCCATGCAGCAAAGTCCCGTGAACTTTGCTGAAGGCGACATAGTCAAAGGAACCATTATCGAAGTCCGCCACAAAGAAGTGCTTTGTGATATCGGCTACAAAAGCGAAGGTTCCATCCCCGGAAACGAATTCGACGACATTAAAATGGTCAATGTCGGCGACATCATCGACGTATTGATTGAACGGTTGGAAGACCGTGAAGGCATGGTCGTCCTCTCCAAAGAAAAAGCGGAATTCAAGCAGAACTGGGAAAAAATCCTCAGCATCTGTAACGAGGGCGGCACCATCACCGGACGCGTCAAAGGCGTGGTCAAAGGTGGTCTTCTGGTCAACATCGGTGTGGAAGCCTTCCTGCCGGCTTCCCAAATTGACATCATTCCTCCAAAGAACCTGACCTCCTACGTGGGCAACACCTACGAATACAAAGTGGTCAAGATCAACCAGGAACGTCAAAACATCGTTCTTTCACGCCGCGAACTGATCGAACAGGAACGCGCCGAACGCCGCGCCAAGCTGCTTTCGGACATGACCCCTGGCGACATCCGCAAGGGTACCGTCAAGAACATCACCGATTTCGGTGCCTTCATCGACCTCAACGGTCTCGACGGTCTTCTCCACATCACAGACATGAGCTGGGGCCGCATCAACCATCCTTCCGAACTCCTGACCATCGGACAGGAAATCGATGTGGTTGTTCTGGACATCAACTACGAGAAAGAGCGCGTGAGCCTCGGTCTGAAACAGAAACTCGCCAACCCTTGGGACGACATCGAAACCAAGTACCCTGTCAGCGCGAAAGTCAAAGGCCGCGTGGTCAATTTGGTACCTTACGGTGCGTTCGTGGAACTCGAACCCGGCGTCGAAGGTCTGGTTCACGTTACCGAATTGTCCTGGACCAAGCGTATCGCCAAGCCTTCCGACGTCCTGACACAGGACCAGGAAATCGAAGCGGTCGTTCTGGGCATCAACCGCGAAGAGCAAAAGATCTCCCTGGGTATCCGCCAATTGGAAACCAACCCTTGGGACGAAGCCTTGGAGAAATATCCTCCAGGCACCAAAGTGCAGGGCAAGATCCGCAATCTCACCAGCTACGGTGCTTTCATCGAACTGGAAGAAGGTCTCGACGGCATGATCCACGTGTCCGACATTTCCTGGACCCGCAAGATCAACCATCCTTCGGAAGTGCTCAAGAAGGGCGACGAGGTCGAAGCCATTGTATTGGAAATCGACAAGGCCAACCAACGTATCTCTGTGGGTGTCAAGCAGCTTAGCCAGGATCCATGGGAAAACATCGACCACTACTACAAAGTGGGTGATCTGGTCACAGGCAGCGTGACGAAGCTCGCAAGCTTCGGAGCGTTCATCGGTCTGGAACACGACATCGACGGGTTGGTTCATATCTCCCAGGTCAGCGAAGAACGGGTTGAAAAGATCAAAAACGTTCTGAAGGTGGGTCAGGAAGTGACCGCTCGTGTGATCAAGATCGATCGTGCAGATCGTCGCATTGGATTGTCCATCAAGGCAGCCAATTACTCCACCGAGGAATTGGAAGCCGAGCAGCACGCTCTCGACCAGCTCAAACCTGGCGAAGACCTAGTGGCTCTGCAACACGCCTTTGACGCTGTCACCACCACTGATAACAGTGACGATGACAACGAAGATTGAGCAATTGATCTGACGAATCTAAGTCAAATTCTCACAGCCCGCCGCAAGGCGGGCTTTTTTATTACAACTTCACACTGGAGCGCTAAAGCTGAGGAAATACTTTGGCTTTTGCAACCCTGTCGCTAAATTCTTGTCAGAAGCCGCAGGATTTCGAAATACTGCCTTGTATTTATGGATATACTGGAAGCATTGAAATGGCGCGGGTTGTTTTCCGACTGCACCGATCTTGAGCAATTGAGCCAGCGTTTGGCCAAGGGTCCGCTCACGTTATATTGCGGCTTTGATCCCACTGCGGACAGCCTTCATGTGGGGCACCTGGTTCCATTGATTGCGTTGAGGCGCTTCCAGGATGTTGGCCATCATCCGATCGCCGTTGCCGGCGGAGCTACAGGTTCCATCGGGGATCCAAGTGGTAAAAGCGCCGAGCGAAACCTGCTGACGCGCGAAGAGCTGAACCACAATATTGAACGCGTTCAGGAACAACTCAAATGCCTCCTCGATTTCGAATCATCGACCAATCCTGCCCGTGTTCTGGATAATGCTGGATGGGTGGGCGGCATTTCTTATCTCGATTTTCTGAGAGATATCGGGAAACATTTTACCGTCAATGTCATGGTGGCAAAGGAATCGGTGCGTGCCCGTATGGAAGACCGTGATGTGGGCATCAGCTACACCGAATTCAGCTACATGCTGTTGCAGGCTTTCGATTTTTATCACCTGAATCAATCGACCGATTGCGAGCTTCAGATTGGCGGAAGCGATCAGTGGGGCAATATCACCATGGGCATCGACCTCACGCGCAAGAAGTCGGGGCGCCAGGTTTTTGGACTAACCCTGCCCTTGATCACCAAGTCGGACGGCACCAAGTTCGGCAAGACAGAATCAGGTGCCATCTGGCTCGATCCTGCCCGAACAAGCGTTTATCGGTTCTACCAGTTCTGGATTCGGACCGACGACCGGGACGTCATCAAATACCTGAAATACTTCACCTTTTTGCCGAAGGAAGAAATTGAATCACTGGAAGCCCAACACCAGGAATGCCCCGAGCGCAGGGAAGCGCAAAAAGCGCTTGGCAAAGCCATGACCGACCTGATTCACGGTTCGGAGGCCACCCAGGAAGCCATCCGAGCCAGTGAAATCCTGTTCGGTGGCGGATTGGAAGGCATTACCGAGCAGACTTTCAATGATGTTTTGGGCGAAGTTCCCACGTTCAGCATGAGTGCAGCCTCATTGGAGGGAGACGGTTTGCCATTGGCCGATGCCCTGGCGGAAGCGGGTTTGGCACCATCTAAAGGTCAGGCGCGCAAGGACATCAAGGGTGGCGGAGCAAACATCAACAACATCCGAGAACAAGATCCTCAGAGATTGCTGACAAGAAACGATTTACTGTTTGGAAAACACGTCTTGCTGCGCAAAGGGAAAAAGCATTACGCAGTGGTTACGTTCGAATGATATTCCCGGGGTGAGACGGAATCCGGCATTGATCGTGAAGAATCCTCGGCTCATATCGCTCCTAGCCATCAACCTTTTGCAATCTGGCAGAGAAAAGTCAATGGATGCAAAAAGGTCCGATTTGTGCTACAAGTTGAGTCCAGTTCGTTCCATATGCAGAAAAAACCTGACAATCAGAGTCAAAACCATGTAACTCCGGGAAAGCATGCTCCAGTTGGCGTGCAGCACTTGCGGAACGCTGGCTTCACCCTGATCGAACTGCTCGTGGTCATCGCCATCATTGCCATATTGGCCGGAATGTTGTTGCCAGCCATGAGCAAAGCCAAACAGAAGGCCCATGCGATCAGCTGCATGAACAACCACCGTCAACTGACCTACGGATGGATCCTTTACGCAGGCGACAACGAAGGAAAAATTACGGCGGCCAGTGACCCAAGAGATGCAGGTGGGCCGGAACCATTGAAACCGGCCTGGGTGCGAGGCTTGTTGAATTTCGACCCGGCCAACCGGTCCAACTGGGATATTGAAAAGGACATCAAAACCAGCGTCCTCTGGCCCTATGTTCAATCGCCCGACATCTTCAAATGTCCCGCAGACAAAAGTACGGTCAGGGTGGACGGCAAGGTACTGCCAAGGGTTCGGTCAATGGCCATGAACGTCCACTGCGGTGCATGGGGTGAAAATGAGCGAGTCTATTGGTATGGCTACAAAGTTTACCAACAAGAATCCGACTTCATCGATCCCGGCCCATCGTCGACTTTTGTTTTTCTGGATGTTCGAGAAGATTCGACCAATTTTGGCAATTTCCTGGTGGCCATGAAAGGGTATCCCAATCAACCCGAACAAACCACCATTTTTGATTATCCCGCTTCCTATCACAACCAGTCGGCCACCCTGTCCTTTGCTGACGGACATTCAGAGATCAAGAAATGGCAACATCCAGACACCATGCCCCCCCTGGTCAAGGGAGAATTATTACCACAAATCGCAGCAGCTCCCGAACCTGTAAACTCTCCCAACAATCCTGACATCAGATGGTTGCAGGACCACAACACACGATTACCCTGACATCAAACCCTGTCTCACGTATCGTTACTTTCATGCGCTAGCAAAATCCCATCCATGCTATTGCACTTCAAACCTGATCGGTGAATAATGGCTTTGAACGATGGTTACCTGGACACCTGATTTGATTAAGGCGAGCAAGGGGAAGGAATTTCTACCTGCCCTCACCGTCTATGACTACCCCATGACCCGCATGTTGGACGAGCTGGGCATCCCCATGTTGTTGGTTGGAGATTCTCTTGGAATGGTGGTGCTGGGTTATCCGGACACCACACATGTCACCATGGAGGACATGATCCATCACGTGCGAGCAGCAGCCCGGGCCAAACCCAGGAGTTTTCTGGTAGGCGACATGCCCTACCAGAGTTACGAAACTTCGGAGCAAGCCGTTCGTAACGCGCGCCACCTGATGGACGCCGGAGCCCACGCGGTCAAACTGGAAGGAGGAAAAGAAATCGGCACCCAGATCAAGGCCATTCGCAACGCAGGAATTCCTTGTGTCGGTCACCTTGGCATGCTTCCGCAACACATCCTGGAAGAGGGAAAATACCGCATCAAAGGCAGGACCGAGGACGAGAAACAAAGTCTGCTGGACAATGCCGCCTTTCTGGATTCCATGGGCATCTCTGCATTGGTATTGGAACTGGTTGAGAGCGAACTCACCGCTGAAATCACCCGGTCCATATCCGTTCCCACGATCGGTATCGGATCCGGGAACGGATGCGACGGCCAAATCCTTGTCACCCATGATCTGGTCGGAACCTTCCCCTGGTTTCGCCCCAAGTTCGTCCAACCCAAAATGGAAGCCACACGCCTCATGCAACAAGCCGTTCAGGAATGGTGCAATGACTGGGAGTCCCTTTACCAGAAACAACGCAACCGCCGGGAATCCACCGACTCAAAGCCCGATGCCTGAACCACTGTGCCAGACCGAAGGGAACACTCCTTCCTGTTGCACTTCCCCACACAAATGTCACATTGAACCCATGACGAATCTCACCCATATCAACGAACAAGGAGAGGCATCCATGGTTGATGTCACCAACAAGCCCGTCGTCCTTCGTGAGGCCATTGCCGAGGGATGCATCTATGTGCAGTCCGAAACCCTGGATAAAATTGAATCCAACGCCATTGCCAAAGGCAACGTCCTGGCCTCTGCAAGGCTCGCGGGCATCATGGCGGCGAAAAAAACGGGAGAATTAATTCCCCTGTGCCATCCTTTACCCATCACGCATTGTGAGGTTCAGATGTCCATACCATCGACCCGCGATCGAATCGGCATTACCGCCTCCGCCAAAATTGCCGCATCCACCGGCATTGAAATGGAAGCGCTCACTGCGGTCAGCGTGGCGGCCCTGACGATTTACGACATGTGCAAAGCAGTGGATAAAACCATGCGCATCGGAGACATCCGACTCCTCAAGAAAACCAAGACCGCGTTGGCATAAAGCCGCACCGTCACATATTTTTCACACTTTGTCTGCTTGACGTTTGGCGGAAAGCTTGCACACTACGCTGCCCCGCTGTTGTGGGACGTCACTTTCATATGAAGCAACACATTCGCAATATTGCCATCATCGCTCACGTGGACCATGGAAAAACCACGCTGGTCGACTGTCTTCTCCGTCAATCTGGTTTATTCCGGGAAAACCAGCATGTGGAAGAACGCATGATGGACAGCATGGACTTGGAACGCGAAAAAGGCATTACCATCAAGGCCAAGAACGCCGCCTTCAAATATGGCGATCACGATGTCAACATTGTGGACACTCCCGGCCATGCGGATTTTGGCGGTGAAGTGGAGCGTATCATGAGTATGATCGACGGGGTGGTGTTGGTGGTTGATTCCGTGGAAGGACCCCAGGCGCAAACACGATTCGTTCTCCGCAAAGCGCTTGAATCCGGGGCCAAAGCCATCGTGGTCATCAATAAAATCGACCGAGAAGGAGCAACTCCCAACGAGGTGCTCGACAAAGTATTTGATCTGTTTCTCTCCCTGAATGCAACGGATGAGCAACTGGATTTCCCGGTGATCTACGCAAGCGCCAAGC
>JAQCFT010000252.1 GCA_027619545.1 Verrucomicrobiota bacterium
GCGAGATGCTCGTTTGGTGGATCGAACGCCGCTCTAACGCCTTCTTTATTTCCACGAGGATCAATTCGATACCATCCAAACTTTTTCAGGTAAACGGCATTCAGTCCATGCAAACAATAGGGGGGGCGATCATTCTCAATCGTCAGGCGCTGATAGCAAAGAGCTGCCGGAATTCCGTTTGCTCTCAACAAGGCGGCAAGCAAATGGCTTTTGGCATAGCAATATCCTGTACCATGCAACAGGACCTCCGAAGCTTGGATCGTGACTGGATTCAACTGATCATCCCAACTGTGCTTGATCTGATCGCGCACAAACTCGAAACAAGATTTGGCAATGACCTGATCATCCTGTGAGCCCCCCGCAAGATCCTTTGCTTTGGACAACACAGAAGGTGTTTGCCAATCGATGTATTCGCTTGATTCGAGGTATTGATCCATATCAAGTGTTTGAACGCACAAAGTCAGTCCTCCCTAGTGAGACAAGTCAATCTCCTTCTTAAGCTGCGCAGTCGCACTCCACAAAGTCACCCGACTATCCATGCTGGAGGTGAGAATGCTATCACCATCTGGATGCCAGTCCACTCCCCACAAAAGGTCCGGTGATTTCGCTTCGAATTCCAGCGCGCCTTCCCGGTTTCTAATTTGAAGCTTGCTGCTCGCGGTTGCCAATCGAGTGCCATCCCGATTCCACCTGACATTCCTGATTTCGGCATCTCCTTCAAGGGTGATGCTTTTGAGCAATTCCAGATCAGCCGACCAAAACTGCAGAACAGGATCATCCACCTCGGTCCCGTAATCGCCCACCACGAAGAATTCTCCGGAAGGATGCCAAGCAACGCTCAACAACAATTGAAATCCATCCTGCGCCTCGGGACGATGCATCTTCTGCATGATGGGCACACCATGCTCATCGTGCAGAGTGATTCTCGCCCCAATCGTTACGATTCGATCTCCTGATGGTCGCCAGGCCACTCCGGTCAGTCCTTTGGCATCCATATATCGGGGAATTTCATGGAGTTGATTACCGTCAGATTTTGATATGATCAATTTGTCATCGCTTGTGAATGCCACATGATTTCCATCCGGACTCCAGCTGATGCCTCGACCATACGCCTCCGCCAAGATGGTCAAAGGAATCCGTTCAACGGACGTCACATCGTAGATTCCGTTCTTGTTTTGCCCCTGTGTGGAAACTACCAGAACATCGCGCTCTGGATGCCAGTCCATTCTTGTCACAGCCATATAGGGAATGTCTTTATTGTCGGCATCACAAGTCTCAGGTGCGGGTAAAAGGGATTTCTTTTGAAAAGTATTCGAATCAAAGACCCAAAGTGCATGGACACCACCAATCGCAAACTGAGATCCATCGTGATTCCACCTGGCAGTCCAAAGAATAGGATCAACATCGGCAGCCTGGGCGTAGCGGGCGGCTGACAAAGAGATAACAAAAATCCAAAAACAAAAGAAAGACCGAGGAAATGCGGTCTCATACTTAGGGGATGGACGTTTAAGAGTGATCATGGAAATTAGTTAGCGTTTATGCAAAGATCCTACACCAATTAAAATATAGGTCAAATGACGGCCAAATTAATCGGAATGCTCCGTTGTATCCAATCAGGTCCCAAATAAGGTCAAAAAAACGGCGCTGCACCTTTGGACTGCGGTGATTACGGCACCGCTCTGGATACCTCAGGGAAACGCTGCACCAGCCTCCACCCAGTGGTTCACACATCTTTAAAAATCGTTTATCGAATCCGTATGGATGTTGGTTCGCCCAATTTGAATAAGAACCCACCAATTGCATGCGGACCGTCACCAAAGCGGTGACTCTCACCGTACTCCAACGGCGCGTCTCATCACCATGATATCTTGTTGCAACAGTCTGAGATACTCTTATAGTTGTCAACATCTTAGGAGCAATCTCATGAAACTGCTTGCGCGATTTACCCATCTTTTTGTGTTATTAACAAGGATCTTGGCGGGAACAGGGATTCTTTTCATGGGTTACGTCACCATCATGGTTGCCACCCATTTTCCGGATGATTTTCCCTGGCTTTTCAAATTGGTACTAACTTCAGTGTATTCCGTGGTCGGTGTCTACCTTGCCTTTTACTTGAGGCGCAGCAAAAAACCGATCCATCCGGAATCAATTCGCGAGAGCACAGCACTGGTGGCCTTCATCTCTTTTGTGATCATCACAACAAAATGGAGGGATTATCCGATCGTTGACATGCACCCGGATCTTAAGGAGTGGGCGACACTCATCCTTGCCATCGCGCTTTTCAGTATTCACCGAACCGCCAGTTACTGGATGATTCGGTCTGTGTTTCCGAAGCAGAAAAACAAAGCCAAGGACCCAGGCACTCAATCGACCACAGAACTTCCACGACCGTTCTCGCCCCCAAAAACGACACGGACGGTCATGTAATCAAGATTCAGGGGTTTAAATGGCGCCTTGCCCTTTCCCATCACTCCGAGCTTAGGGCGGCGCCACGTCGTTCATTATTTAGACAATGGATGGGAGAGTTCCACCTCGCCCCAAACTTTCCCCTTGTAAACGTTTCTGAGCAAAAAATGTTACGTTGTGAAACTAACGTTATCCGGATGACTATGGTGTTTCCATTGTAGCTTGAAAAGGGCTCCAAAGCACTGAGGTTTGAAGTGGGTGCAAGGCGGAGCTTGCCCCTCCGATAGTGGATTTCTATTTTTTGAACTGCGCCTTCTTCCAAGACGATGACGACTTTATAATTTCCTTTTGTCGGAAACTGCTTACCATGACCCGCGTTTCAGGCGAGGTCTGTGTCACACTTTCCTGAGTTGATGTTGAGGACTTATGAGTGAAGATTTGAAAATTGGATTTATAGGGGCAGGTAAAATGGCTTCTGCCCTGGCTGCGGGTTTTGTGAAACAGGGCAAATTGAAGCCCGAGAACCTGATCGCCAGCGACCCGTTTCCGCAGGCGCGCGATGCTTTTGCCGAAGCGACCGGTGGCAAGACCACGGATAGCAATACCGAGGTGGCTGCCGCTTCCGACCTCATCTTTCTCGCGGTCAAACCTGACAAGGTCGAGGATGCGCTCTCGATGATTCATCCTTATTGGAGAGAAGCGCAATTGTTGATTTCCATAGCGGCAGGAATATCGCTGGACCAAATGGCCACGCACCTTCCTGCCGGAGCCCGCATCATCCGGGTCATGCCCAACACACCCGCGCTGGTTGGCGCCTCGGCTAGTGGGTTTTCATTGGGCGAGTACGCCAGCGAATCGGATGCGGAACTGACCGCTTCGCTGCTCAGCGCCATCGGCATTGCCAGGCAGGTTCCCGAGAAACTACTGGATGCCGTGACCGGGCTAAGCGGCAGTGGACCCGCTTATGTGTATCAATTCATCGAAGCACTCAGCGACGGAGGCGTGTCGGCGGGATTGCCCCGTGACATGGCTACGCAGTTGGCCGCTCAAACAGTTTTGGGCGCCGCGAAGATGGTTCTTGAAACAGGAAGCCATCCTGGTGTGTTAAAGGACATGGTCACCAGCCCGGGCGGCACCACCATCGATGGTGTTCACGAGCTGGAGAAAGGCGCGATGCGGGCCACGGTCATGAACGCAGTACGCGCGGCGGCGGCCAAATCACGAAAACTCGGACGAGGTTCCAAACCGAAACGTCTGAAACCATTGGGATAATTGAATGGAACTCAAAGGCCCCAGCGAACAACAATCGAAGATTCTGTGGACAGCGGTCACCGGACTGGCCATTGCGGTCATTCTCGGCCTGATCAGCGCCATCTTTGCAGGCATCGGCTGGTTGGCCAATCAACTCTCCTCCGTGCTGCTTCCCCTCGCAGTGGCGGGCATCATCGCCTATCTGCTGGATCCCGTGGTGGATTGGTTTGAGAACAAACGACTCAAAAGGCCCTGGGCGATCGTCAGTGTATTTGCCCTCGCCGTGTTACTTCAGGCCGGCTTCTTTGCAACTTTTGTTCCACTGTTGATTAAAGACACCAAATCTCTGGCCTCAGCAGTTCCTGGATACAAAAACAGCATCATCAAGAAGTACAATGATTGGAGCAAGGACCATTCACTGGAGAATTACCTGCCAGACGCAGTAAAGGGTTACCTTCCCTGGTTGAATCGCACCAATCAAACTGAAACAGCAGAGACAACTCAGACCAATCAAGTGGCCCAGGCGTCGCCACCGGTTGTCAACTCCACCACTCCCAATACCAGCACAGCTTCCCCTGAAGCAACAAAAACTTCCGTGGATGAATCCCAGGGTAAGGGATTGGATTTGAATGCGGATCAGATTGGCGATTTTGTCAACGCAGCATGGAAAGGCGTACGCAGCATGGGGCTTTGGGCACGCGCCAAAATAGAAAACATGGCGTCCATTTTCGGGATGTTGGCGGGTTTTGCATTGGTGCCGGTTTACGTCTTTTATTTCCTCTCCGAGAAATCAGGCATCAAAGACAATTGGACACGTTACCTGCCGGTGCATGAATCCTGGATCAAGGATGAGATTGTGTTTGTGCTTCGATCCATCAACGATGCTCTGATTGTATTTTTTCGGGGACAAGTTTTGGTGGCGATGTGTGTCGGTGGTTTGTTGATGATTGGATTCTCCATCATCAAGTTGAAGTATGCCGTGCTGCTCGGTTTTATTGCCGGGGTGCTGGGTATAGTGCCCTATCTGGGAGTGATGTTGAGCATTGTTCCCGCCATGGCCATTTCCATTGTCCAGTCCGACAGTTGGCTTCATCCGGCGGGCACGCTTGGTATTTTCATTCTTGTTCAGATGGCCGAGGGCCTGGTCATTTCTCCCAAGATCATCGGCGACCGGGTCGGAATGCATCCATTGACGGTCATCATCGCCATCATGATCGGCACCACTTTGATGGGTGGGATTATCGGAGGCGTGTTGGCCATCCCTTTAACAGCGGCATTACGGACCTTGATGTTCCGCTATGTTTGGAAGCAACCGGTGGGTGAAAATCAACCGGCGATGGCAGAGAAACCTGCAGAAGGGTAAAGCACCTCTGGACTGCGTGTTCCGATGCATCGGAACCGCTCCGGGTATTGTCCGCATACGCATTCCCCGTCCAAGCTCCCGGTGCCTGAACTGCCACCTTGGACGGCTTTACAAGGATACGCGGGAGCAATCTGGCACAAGAATACTAAAACGTTTGTCAGGGGTATCCGGAGTGGTGCTGCACACCGCACACCAGATTTGCGTCAGCAATGAAGGGCAATTTATTGGGTACCTAGAGCATCAGACGTATATCCACGGCATCCATTCCTGCTGCTCGAATGGCCTGCATGCCCAGGTCGGTATCCTCGTAGGCACGGCATTTTGAAGGATCGACTCCGATACGCCGCGCCGCTTCCAGAAAGATATCCGGAGCTGGTTTTTGATGTTGGACGTCCTGACTGGTGACAATTGTTTCGAAATAGGAGGACAGTCCCAATTTTTCCAATAAAGGATCAATGATTTCATGCACACCCCCTGTGGCAACGGCCATCGGGATGCGTCCATGATTTTTGCGCACAATGTCCATCACACAATCGATAGGGACCACCTTGTCCATATGCGGAATGTAGGCTTCTTCCTTTTCGTGTGCGACTGCATGCGCGTCCACTTCGATCCCCTGTTCCTTGCTCAGCATCTCAATGATCTGCCAGGAAGGCACACCTCCCAATGCATAAAATCGATCCTCAGGAAAATTCAAACCATGCCGCTCTGTCACATCTTTCCATGCAAGCCAGTGGGCAGGCATGGAGTCGATGAGAGTTCCGTCACAGTCAAAGATCATTCCATCGAATACGCTGCTCATAGATTCATTTCCTCCAGCTTGTGTTGCAGGTCATCCTGCATGAGTGGTTCAATCACGCTGTCCAGATCACCGTCCATCAGTGCGGGCAAGTTATAGAGCGTCAGCTCGATGCGGTGATCGGTTACGCGATTCTGGGGGAAATTATAGGTGCGGATGCGTTCATTGCGTTCGCCGGTGCCGACCTGGGCTTTGCGCTGAGCGGCGTATTTGGCGTTTTCCTCGGCAATCTTTCGTTCCAGCAGACGAGATCGAAGCACTGTCATCGCCTGAAATTTGTTTTGGTGCTGCGAACGACCATCCGCACATCGAACGATCAGGCCGGTTGGTTTGTGTTGGATCTGAACGGCGGAGTCGGTGGTGTTGACCCCCTGGCCGCCCGGTCCGGATGCACGACAGACGGATACTTCAATGTCGTCGGGCTTGATTTCCACATCCACCTCTTCGGCTTCAGGGAGTACCGCCACGGTGCAGGTGCTGGTATGCACCCTTCCTTGCGTTTCTGTGACAGGAACACGCTGGACACGATGCACGCCGCTTTCATACTTCAGTCGTTTGAAAACATCCTCACCCCTGATGCTGAAAATGATTTCCTTGAAACCGCCCAGGTCTGAAGGGCTGCTGTCCATGACTTCGAGTTTCCATCCTCTGTCTTCCGAATAACGGGAGAACATACGGTAGAGATCTGCGGAGAACAGAGCCGATTCGGAACCACCTGCTCCGGCGCGGATTTCTACGATGGTGTCACGGCTGTCAGTGGGATCGGGAGGGACAATGCCCATCTGGAGTGCGACCGTGGCCTCAGCGTAACGCTCCTTAAGCTCCACCAGATCTTCTTTGGCCATCAATGCCATTTCGGAATCGGACGGTTCGGATTCGAGGAGTTCTTCGTTGTCGCGAATTTCAGATTCGATGCGTTGGAAAGCTTCACCCTGAGCCACCAATGATTTCAGGCGATTGTATTCCCGCGAAAGTTCCTGGGATTTCTTCTGGTTATTGAAAACGGAAGGATCCCCCAACGCGGATTCCACTTCTGCCAGTCGGCGTTGGAATCGGGCAATGAATGGGTGAAGGTCCATAAATAAATACAAATCACCCGCAGGCAGTCTGCGACAGACCGCATGCGGGCGATGTGCAAAAGAAGTTTAGCGCTTGCGCTTTTTGAAAGCAGCGGCCTTTTCCTGGGCCTGTTTGGTCTTGGCCAAACGTTGCTGAAACTTGTCAACACGGCCTGCGGTATCCACGAACATTTGCTGTCCCGTATAGAAAGGATGGGATGCGCTACTAATGCCAAGAATCACCAATGGGTATTCGTTGCCGTCTTCCCACTGAACTGTCTGGGTGGTGCGTGCACAGGACTTGCTCAGGAAACTGAATCCTGAAGTTGTGTCCTTGAATACTACCGGCCTGTAATTTTCCGGATGAATGTCACTTTTCATAAATAAGGCCGGGAACGTTAGCAAGCATCCGGGCTTTGACAAGCGAAAAATAAAAAAGGCCCCCTTTCGGGACACGGCTTTTTTCTCAGCAAGCCTTTCTTGTTGATGGTGAACAGAATCACTTTTTACTAGACACAAATC
>JAQCFT010000253.1 GCA_027619545.1 Verrucomicrobiota bacterium
GTTCCATTTGACGGAGACCGGATTGTGACCAGCCAGGAAGCCTTGTCATTTGAGTCCGTTCCCGAGCATTTGGTCGTGATCGGCGGCGGTTATATCGGGTTGGAACTGGGGTCAGTCTGGAATCGCCTGGGTTCCAAGGTAACCGTTTTGGAAATGTTGCCTCAAATATTCCCGGGTATGGATGGAGAAACCGCCCGGGAGGCCCAGCGCATCCTTCATCGGCAGGGATTGTCATTTCAATTTGGGAAAAAGGTTCAGTCTGCAACACGTGACGAGGATGGTTGTCGCATTGAACTGGATGGAGGGGAGGTTATCGAGTGCAGTCATGTGCTTGTTGCCGTTGGACGCAAACCTTTTACCGCCAATTTGGGACTGGAAGCACTGGGGGTTCAAATGGATGAGCACGGGTGCATCAGTGTGAACGAACGGTTTGAGACGAATGTTCCGGGCCTCTTCGCACTTGGAGATGTCATTCGAGGCCCGATGCTTGCTCATAAGGCTGAGGAAGAAGGGGTGGCTTTTGCTGAGCAGTTGTGTGGTAAGGAAGCACATGTCGATTACGACCTGATCCCTGCCGTGGTTTATACACATCCTGAACTGGCCATGATCGGTGCCCACGAGGAGTCTTTGCAGACGAGAGGCGTTGCATACCGGAAAGGGATGTTTCATTTCAGAGCCAATGGACGCGCCCGGACGACGGGGGATGTGGACGGTTGGGTTAAGATGCTGGCCGATGAGGCGACAGACCGTATTTTGGGTGTGCATATTCTTGGGGAAAATGCCGGAGAACTCATTCATGAAGCCGCTGTCGCCATGCAACGACAGGCCACCAGTCAGGATTTGGCACGTATCTGCCATGCCCATCCCACCTTTTCCGAAGCGTTGAAAGAAGCCGCCCTGTCCGTGGATGACCGAACTATCCATTCCTGAGCCTGTTTGAACCGGTTCGGCCATGGAAGATTGAATCTTGGAATCATCAGGCCGTTTTTTTGCCATGACAAATGACATGATCATTGTATTCACTCTGGTGGGAGTGGTATTCGCTGCCATGGTCTGGGAGCGATGGCGATCGGATGTCATTTCTGTGGCAGCCATGGTGTTGCTGGTTTTTGCCGGACTGTTGACCCCGGAGGAACTGTTCCATGTATTCAGCAACGAGGCGGTCATTGCCGTCGCCTGCATGTTTGTGTTGAGTTCGGCGCTTGAGCGGACGGGAGCCATCGACCGGGTGGGGGGGTGGTTGAACAAAATTGTGGGGAAATCGGAGCTTTCCGTTAGTTTGTTGCTGTTGCCCATGGTGGCATTTTTGTCCGCTTTTATAAACAACACACCTGTCGTGCTTGTCTTCATGCCGATGGTGATCGGCATTGTATCAAAAAGGGGCATCAAACCATCGAAACTTTTGATCCCGCTGTCATTTGCTTCCATTCTTGGCGGTTGCTGCACTTTGATAGGAACTTCAACCAACATCCTGGTGAGTTCAACGGCACATAGTTTGGGAGAAAAAGCGCTTGGCATGTTTGATTTGACCGGGGTGGCACTCATCTTGACGGCGGTTGGCTTGGGATACCTGTGGACCATTGGGCGGAAGTTGCTTCCCGATCGCGAGACTCTGTCCACCATCCTGCAAACGACCGAGAGTAAACAGTTCTTCACCGAAGCTATTATTGTTCCCAACTCTCCGCTGGTAGGAAAAAAACTGATCGAGACATCCCTCAAATCCATTCCCAAAGCCCGAATTCTGGAAGTGATTCGTGGTGATGAATTGATTGGCGTGCCGTTGGATCAAGTCGTGTTTCAGGCGGGAGATCGGGTCAGGCTGAGCACTGTTTTCTCATCGGTGATGGAACTGAAAAACCTATCGGGATTGGAAATACTCAAAGGGGATGGGCAGATGGGACTTGAATGGGTGGGAACTCAGAAGGCGGCGGTGGCTGAATGTGTGGTCAGTCCGCGATCCTCATTGATTGGGAAGTCGATTCGACAAGGAGATTTGCGCAGATTGTTCGGTGTATTGGTTCTTGCCGTGCACCGACACGGGGTGAACCTGCGCAATCAATTCGAATCCACAGTGCTGCAGTACGGTGACACGTTATTATTGGAAGGAACAGAGAACTCGATGCGTCGCCTCAGGGATTCGCGTGATGTGATTGTTTTGTCCGATGAACCACGACTGGTGCCACGCAAGAGCAAGCAATGGATCGCTGCGGGAGTCATTCTTGCGATGGTATTGGCGGCTACCTTCACTTCAATGCCGATTGCTGCTTTGGGGTTGGCTGCTGCATTGATCGTGGTGATGACTGGGTGCCTGGAGATGGATGAAGCTTATCGGGCTGTGGATTGGCGCATTTTGTTTTTGATCTTTGGAATGCTGGGATTGGGGGCGGCTCTGGAGAAGACGTCTGGGATTGATTGGCTGGCGAGTCATTTGATCGCCGCCATGGGAGGGAGTCATCCCGTTGTCTTATTATCCGGTATCATATTATTGACCTCTCTGCTGACCACTTTTTTATCCAACAACGCTGTTGCGGTCATCATGACTCCGATTGTTTTGGAAATGGCCCATCACCTGAATCTGGCAACCAAACCATTTATGATTGCGGTTGCGATAGGTGCCTCCGCATGTTTTGCCTCTCCCATTGGATATCAAACCAACGCACTTGTATACGGTGCGGGAGGATATCAATTTCGCGACTTTATTCGGGTGGGATTGCCCTTGAATCTGTTGATTTGGGCGGTGGCTTCCGCGGTTATCCCGCTCCTTTGGCCATTGAAATGAGGAAAGCAGCCCCATGACGCTGGTGTTTTGTTAAACGCCGATGAGTGGTTGCGCGGTAGTGGTTTTATCCACCCGCGACAATTTTGACGATTTCCATCCGGTCGCCATCTTTTACGAGGTGATCCGCAAATTCAGAAGGAGGAATGGCATTTCCATTCAACTCAACGACGACTGATTTCGGCATGAGCCCTTGCTCTCTCAGGAACGTTTCCAAAGAGCAGGGGATGGTTTCGGTTTTCAGTTCTTTTCCGTTTGCAGTGACGGCCGGCATTTGAATTCAGATACTTTGAGAATGAATGATGTCAGGCGAGAATCCCGGCGTCCCAGTCTTTCCACACGGGTTCGTATCCGAGGTTGCGAATTTGTTCGGCCATTTCTTCCGGGGATCGTTCATCGGCAATATCGAATTGTCCGGTTGCTGACGCCTGACCGTCCGCCCACTCGCTGCTGCCCTCGGAAATAGGTACGACGCGTCCTTTCTCCGTTTGGTGCAGTTTTTCCTTGCCGGCGCCGGTATAGCCGCCCGGTTCAGTGTGACTACCTGCGCTCATGAGAGTGATCCCAAGTGGTATCAAACCGTTTCTCAAAGGCGCCGGTTCACGAGTCGACAATACCAGACCGACATCTGGAAAACAGATTCGAAAGGCGGAAACCAGCTGTACCAGGTGTTTGTCGGACAAATGTGTCAGCGGTGTAAAAGATCCTGCACAAGGGCGTAATCTGGGAAATGAGAGGGTCAGCTGTGCTTTCCAGCAATGTTTCAGCAGATATTGCGTGTGTGCGGCAAGAGCCAACGCTTCGGTGCGCCAGTCCGACAATCCAAACAGAGCTCCGATACCCAAACGACGGAAACCCGCCTCATAAGCTCTCTCCGGAGTTTCCAGCCGCCAGTCAAAGTGCTTTTTGGGGCCAGCCGTATGCATTTTTACGTACATCTCACGGTCGTAAGTCTCCTGGTACACCACCAAGCCTTCTGCACCGGCGCGGACCATGGACCGGTACTCATTGGCTTCCATCGGACCGACTTCCAAAGACAAACCCGGGACGAAAGTCCTCAATTGCCGAAGAGACGCTTCCAAATATCCGGATGAAACAAATTTGGGATGTTCCCCGGCAACCAGCAGAATGTTTCTGAATCCCTGACGGGTAAGTTCCCGTGCCTCGCTGCGGATGTCTTCCGCAGACAATGTCACTCGTAGAATGGGGTTATCCCGGGAAAAACCGCAATAGGAGCAGTTGTTAATGCATTCATTAGACAAATACAACGGAGCAAAGAGGCGGATTACTTTTCCAAAACGCTGTTGGGTAATGGATTTGGAAGTTTGGCAAATGGATTCCAGATAGGCCTCTGCCGACGGAGAAATCAATGCCGCAAATTGCGCCAGGGTATCACTATGCGATGTGGCCAAGGCACGCTCCACAACGGCAGCCGACGATGTCATGCATCGGTCTTGCCAATCCACAGCAGGGAAATGATGAAAGGTTTCAGCGAAACTCACGCGGAGATTATGAATGAGATTGCCGACGTTCGCAACGGGTTTGCTGGAAAATCAGCTTTGGTCGCCCGAATTTCCCAGCGCTTGTTCCAATTGTCGACAGATGGATTGGAGAATCTGTATGCGGGCAAACTTCTTACTGTTACCGGCCACAATGGTCCAGGGTGCGTTGGGAGTATTGGTCAGACCGATCATGTCATTTACCGCCGTTTCATACTGAGACCACTTCTCCCGGTTGCGCCAGTCTTCCTCGGTTATTTTGTGCCGTTTGTAAGGGACTTTTAACCGCTTTTTAAATCGATCCATTTGCTTGTCCTTGCTGATATGCAGCCAGAATTTGCAAACAACGGTGCCATGACTTGTCAGAAGCTCTTCAAATTCGTTGATTTCCTCATAAGCCCGTGTCCATTCCTTTTCTTCTGCGAATTTTTCAACCCGCTCAACCAGCACTCGCCCGTACCATGATCGGTCGAAAATTGTGATACGTCCCGCTCTTGGAAGAGGGTCCCAAAAGCGCCACAGATAGTGATATCTGTTCTCTTCCTGTGTCGGGGCTCCGACGCAAACGATGCGATACAGGCGGGCGTCGATGGCGGCCGTGACACGCTTAATGGCGCTACCTTTGCCGGCTGCGTCCCATCCCTCAAAGGTTAGGACGGTGGAGATGTTGCGATCATAGGCTTCCCAGAAAAGTCGATGCAATCGTCCCTGCCAGGTGATTAAAGCCTGTTCATACACTTCGGTATCCAATTTCTGGTCCAAGTCCACTTCGGAGAGGTAATCTCGTTCGACCTTGGAAAATTTCAGTGCGATTTTCTTTTTGCGTGGCTTCGGTGCTTGTAACTTGATCGCCTTGAGCACGGTTTCGTGCAACAGGCGTCCTACAGTGACATTCCTCCATTCCTTGATGGATGCATCGACGACATGCCAGGGGGATTCTTTCCGATTGGTCCGTGAAATCAATTGCTCGGCAGCTTCTGAAAAATGTTCATAAAGGTTGTGGTGCTTCCAATCATCCTGCATGGCACGCCAATGTTCCTGCGGGTTTTCATACAGATCCTTCAAGCGCCTGTGCTGGGCGCCTTTTGTCAGGTGCAACCAGATTTTAATCTGAATCGTCCCATCCTCACGCAACATGTTTTCAAAAAAACGGATTTCACGACTGATTTCCTCGGCCCATTCGGGGTGACGTCGTTCGTGAACGTATTTGTCGATCGGGTCCGTATACATGCCTCCAAACCAGATAGCAATGCGTCCACGCTTGGGCAGGGACTGCCAATACCTCCATTGGTAGGGGCGATCCGTCGCATTCGCCGCCATATCCCAGAAGCTATGAGTGTCCAGACCACGTGGATCCAACCATTCATTGAGGATTTGAATGACTTCACCTTTACCCGCGCCGTCCACACCTCCAATGGTGATGATCACCGATTGAGAGGTTGCTTCCAGGGCACGCTGGGCTTCGAGGAGATCCGCTCGCAGATGCGTGACAAGTTCGTCATAGGCTTTGCGGCCAATCGACTTGGCGGATTCCATTGAGTGAAATACGTCTTCCTGGGTAACCAATTCGTACTCCATGGGATAAATTGTCTTCGAAGGCATCATGCAAAATCGTGCCGTCCGATGCAACGATTCGTTGGCATTAATTCCTCAGAGCCTTCATGTGCCCAAGGGAAGGGCCGTTTATCGGTTTGATGCTCAGCACACTGCTATCGCTGGGCATTGGATTTTGTGGATTCGGATGTTGAGTAGATGAGGTAAGGTTTCCGTTTTTCCTTAAAGGTGTCCAGACCTTCTTGCCATGACTCCACAATGTTTTTAACCGAACGGCCTACTTCGAGATCTCGCCTTGTTGTGTCGGTACCGTTTACTTTGTCGAACAACCCCCAACGCTTGCCTTCATCATTCTTGATGCGAATCATGTCCCTTCCCTGAACCAATCGGAGTGCTTCGATGACATACAAATTAACGGGAGAAAGCGGAGCTCCCACCGGGTCGTTGAAGTGCACTTTGACTGCTGGAATGGTTTTGCCCTTGTAACGTCCGCGGGCGACAGTGGTGTGGGTGGATTCAAATCGGGTCCCCGGCAAATCCAGTTGATTGAGATGCTCGCTGACAGCCGGCGCATCCAACCAGGCTGATGCAAACAGTTCAAATGGTGTCTGTGTTCCAAATCCCAGATCGAGCCCCCCGATTTCTCCCACCATTCCCATGGCTACCTGAAAAAGCGGTGAGTGAGAGTGGGGGACCAATGGTGAAGTCGGTCGCCAGTTCAATCCAGTATCCTGCCACACCATGTCACGTTTCCAGCCTCTCATGGGAACGATATAGAGCACGCAGGGGTTTTCGATCATGCCAGTGCCATTGATCATGCGCGCCAGTTCTCCACAGGTCATTCCATAAACATACGGGATGGGCCACTGACCTACCATGGAACGAAAACGCGGATTGAAAAGCGGCCCTTCCACCCGGATTCCGCCCAGCGGATTGGGACGATCCAATACCATGAATTCCACTCCTGCTTTTCCACAGGCATCCATGGCCATTCCCATGGAACTGATAAAGGTGTAAGATCGCGCACCTGTATCCTGCAGGTCATAGACAAGAATGTCGATATGTTGCAGCATTTTCTCGGTTGGTTTGCGAATGGGGCCGGGGCCATAGAGTGAGAACACTGGCAAACCAGTTTTGGGGTCGGTTCCATCCCTGACTTCTTTACCGGCCTGAGCCATTCCGTCCAGACCATGTTCGGCTCCGAAAAGTGCGACCAGGTTCACCTCCCGCGCTTGATGGAACAGGTTGACAGTGGTGATACCCTTTCGGTTGATTCCACTGGGATTCGTCATGAGACCTACTCTCTTGTTTTGAAGCGGCTCGAAATTCAAAAGCTCCAGCATGTCACTCCCGAGCTCAACACCTGCACTTAATGAGGTGGAAAAAGCAAGTAAACAGGCGAAAAGGTGCCTAGGTTGAAATCTGGTTTTGAACATAGGCTTTTAATATAATGGAAAAAGTCCAATTCTCAACCAACGGTCCACAATTCTCAGTCCCGATGCTCGATAATGGAAGCGA
>JAQCFT010000254.1 GCA_027619545.1 Verrucomicrobiota bacterium
AGAGTGTGAGCATACGATCCGGATGTGGTGTAGCCAACCACCTTGTCGTCGCGCAGAATGATTTCACCTCCCCACAGACAGACTTCAGGATCTTCCACGGTGAAGATCGCGAGCCGCTTCTTCGGAATGTTCGCTTTGAGTCGTTGCAGGGCCGCCTGACCGACAAACCCACCTGGTTTCTCCCAATCAACGGCAAATCCAAGCCCCGCTTCCAGAGGATGATCATCCGGAGACAATTCCGCCCCCCAGGCACGAAACCCTTTTTCAAGTCGCAATGATTGTATCGCGTAATGTCCCGCCAAAGTGATGGGGTGATCTTTGGAACGATCCATCAACGTGTCATAAAGTGCGGACATTTGATCCATTCCCACGTGCAGTTCCCAGCCCAATTCCCCCATATAGGAAATACGAATCGCCCTCAACGTGCACATCCCGACTGAAATTTCCTTTGATACCCCGAAAGGAAACGCATCATTTGAAAGATCTGTGTCCGTGAGGGGTTGCAGGAACTCTCTGGAATCAGGTCCCATCACACTCAACACCCCCACTCCATTCGTCACATCCTGAATTTCAACGGACAACCCTTGGGGAACGTGGCGACGAATCCAATGTGCATCATGCACCCCCTGAGCCGTGGACGTCACTATATAGTAGGCATCTTCTCCAACTCGAACGGCGGTAAAATCGGACTCGTAACCCCCTTTGGCATTGAACATCCCCGTGTAAACCGCTCTGCCAACAGGCACGTCCAAACAGTTGCCGCAAACATGCTGCATCACAGCACAGGCGTCACGCCCGATGACTTGCAGCTTGGCAAAACTGGATTGATCGAACAATGCCACCCCCTGACGCGTGGCCAGGTGTTCGCGTTCCTGAGATTTAAACCAATTCTGTCTGCCAAACGAATAATCGACGAGTGCTTTATCCGGTGGAATCGCAAACCAGTTCGGCCGTTCCCATCCACTCTTGTTGCCAAAACAGGCTCCCGCAGCGAGAAGGCGATCATGGATGGGTGTCTTGCGAACACCCCGTCCGGTTTCGAATTCGCGATTGGGCCAGGCCATCTGGTAATGAAGTCCCAGCACTTCGGTAATGCGATCGCGCAGAAATGCACGGTTGTTCGCCCACTTGCCAAATCGTCGGATGTCCACCGACCACAAATCCATGGTCGGCTCTCCTTCATGGATCCATTCCGCGAGGTATTTTCCCGCCCCACCGGCACAGGCAATGCCGGCTGAGTTGAATCCGGCGGCCACAAACAAACCATCCAGTTCAGGCGTTTCTCCCAATAAAAACTGATTGTCAGGCGTGAAACTTTCCGGACCATTAACAAACTTGGCATACCCGGAAGTTTTCAATGAAGGAATGCGCCATTCACCTGCTTGCAATGGTTGCTGATACTTCTCCCAATCAGGTTCCAACAATGCGAAGGAGAAATCGGAAGGTATCGGATCTTTCAACCATGGTTTGGTGTATTTTTGGAAAGCCCCCAAAACAACCGCGTTCCCCTCCCCTCGAAAATAGATGGTGGCATCCGGATCTCGGCCACAAGGCAATTCATCAAAAGCCCCTTCGATGGGTTCGGAAACCACGTAATGATGTTCCACAGGTGCCAACGGAATCGACACACCACACGTCAGCCCCAATTGCCGGGACCACATACCACAGGCCAATACCACATACTGCGCACGAATGGTTCCCTGATCGGTCTCCACGCCCGTAGCTCGTCCGTTTTTGTGAAGCACCTTCAGAGTCCGAACGTTTTCAAAAACTCTCGCACCTCTGCTTTGAGCGCCCTTGGCCAGAGCGACGGTTGTTTCTTGAGGGATCACCTTGCCGTCCCCCGGCAGCCAGACTGCACCTTTCAAATCTTCGGTACGCATCAATGGCCATTTTTCACCTGCTTCCACAGCTGAAATCATCTGAGCTTCCACCCCCAGATACTCCGCCATGGCTGCCGTACGGTGGAGCTGCACCATCCGTTCCTCTGTCGTGGCCACGACGAGACTACCCACTTGCTTCCATCCCGTCGGATGTCCCGTCTCAGCCTCCAGCCCCGCATAAAGTTCGGCGCTGTATTGGTTGATCTTGGTCAAACTGTTGGAAGTCCGCAAACGCCCAACCATCCCGGCTGCATGCCACGTCGTGCCGCCGGCCAGTGCCTTCTGCTCCAACAAAACGACATCGGCAAAACCCAATTTCGTGAGATGATAAGCAACACTACATCCCGCAATTCCACCACCCACCACAACCACTTGTACCTCGACCGGCAAAACAGATTGATCAACCATTGCCCTATTCTACGCCCTTCCCAAAAAACTGACAATCGCCGATCTTACCAAAGATGGAGACCCGGTTTTTGATACTTTTGAACAAACTGTATTTATTTAATCAATCAAGGATGGCTAATCTGAACCACACTGCGGATTATTGCCCACACCCCCTCTGACCTAACGCTCAAATCTGGAAACACAAACATTATTAATACTTACATACCAACATATTGCAATCACACCAAACCGATTACACCTTAAAATGGCATAGCTGATGCTTTTGGGCCTTTTTGTCTAACCAACAATCAATCAAGATCAGAAACTGAATAAAAATGAACAAACCGAAACACCTGTTTACATGCCTGACCCTCCTCTGGATGCTGATGTCAGGCATTCATGCATTCGGCGCCGAAGATGGCGCCATCGCCACTGAAGCGGTCACCGAATCCATAGCAGCCGCAACCGAAGAAGCCCCATCTATCGACACTGGGGACACGGCCTGGATGATCACCGCCACCGCCCTGGTACTATTTATGTCCATCCCTGGACTGGCTTTGTTTTACGGAGGGTTGGTACGTTCCAAAAACATCCTTTCCGTTCTGGTTCAATGCTTCGCCATGGCGGGGATCATGACCATTCTATGGATCGTATTCGGATATAGTATGGCTTTCGGGGATGGAGGCGGGCTACAGACATTTGTTGGAAATCTCGACAATCTTTTCTTGAAGAATGTGACGGTGGACTCGGTTTCGGGAACGATTCCCGAAACTGTTTTTGTCACGTTTCAAATGACCTTCATCATTATTACCCCTGCCTTGATCGTTGGGGCATTTGCAGAGCGCATGAAATTCAGCGCCATGCTGTTGTTTACCGTCATCTGGTCGACACTTTCCTACCTGCCTGTTTGTCATATGGCATGGGGCGGAGAAGGGTCGTTGTTTCATGGATGGGGTGTTCTGGATTTTGCTGGAGGCACGGTGGTTCACATCAACGCCGGCATCGCGGGGCTGGTGGCCTGCATCATGGTCGGGAAGCGCAAAGGATTCGGAAGCGCCGCCCTGCAACCACACAACGTGCCTTTGACCCTCATCGGAGCCTCCATGCTTTGGGTGGGATGGTTCGGGTTCAACGCGGGTAGTGAGCTGGCAGCGGACGGCACTGCTGGCATGGCCATGCTGGTCACCCAAGTGGCAACGGCCATGGCCGCTGTTACGTGGATGTTTATAGAATGGATCAAGAACGGAAAACCCACAGCGGTCGGTATCGCCACCGGGGCCGTGGCAGGTCTGGTCGCCATCACTCCTGCTTCAGGAACAGCCGGTCCCATGGGCGCTTTACTCATCGGTTTTTGCTCCAGCGCCATCTGCTACTGGTCGGCAACCAACCTCAAACATAAACTGGGCTACGACGACAGTCTGGACGTATTTGGAGTGCATGGTGTTGGCGGAATCGTAGGAGCCGTCTTGACAGGCCTATGCGCAGCTCCTTTCATGGGCGGAGCTGGAATGGATCTGTCAGTAGGTGCTCAAATTTTCGCCCAGATCAAAAGCATTATTGTCACCATAGTATGGAGTGGCGTGGTATCGATTGCCGTGCTGTTCCTCATTGATAAGACCATTGGACTAAGGGTGAACATCGAAGAAGAAACCATGGGATTGGACCAGAGCTGCCACGGCGAAACCGGTTACAACTAGAAATACCGACAGCCAGGGTCCTTCAAGATTCCCTTCACGGAGATCGAAAAGGATTGCGGGCAAAACTGATTTGGTAGAAATTAGAACATATTTGCGAAGCAAGCACGGTTCATAAGGTCTGATGACACATACGCTGTGGTTGCGAAACACTTAGAAAGCACATTTCCTGTATGAAGAAAATCGAGGCAATTATTAAACCTTTTAAGTTGGAAGACGTAAAAGAAGCACTTGGCGAAGTAGGCATTGAAGGCATGACGGTTTGCGAAGTCAAAGGTTTCGGTCGTCAAAAAGGACACACAGAGATCTACCGAGGAAGCGAATACACGGTTGATTTCCTTCCCAAGATAAAGATTGAAATCGTCGTTGCTGACGATCAGGTCGAAACTGGTGTCAACGCGATTATTGAATCCGCCAAAACCGGCAAGATCGGCGACGGCAAGGTTTTCGTGTCAAATGTGGAAGAAGCAGTGCGCATCCGGACCTCGGAACGTGGCGAGCAGGCTGTCTGATCCCCGGCAACACATCTTAAAAAAGCGCGACTCACTTCGAGTCGCGCTTTTTTTGTTTGAAAGTCAGAGAAATACTGAACATCAAAATTCGGCGAACCCTTCAAAAACAAGATCAAACACAACCGGGATCTGCTCCTCACCACCTTCCACCGCCCCATTTGCCTTCACGCGCAATGCATGATGATCCGGAGCAGGCTCCTTCAGAGAGGGCGTGGAACCGGCATCCCCATCCACCGGGCGGAGACTCAGAATGACCGGGTGATCAGAGACCGTGTCAAAACTGCTGGCTTTTACAAGTGGTTTGTAACCGTCGATTCCGTCCAGTTGGGTGTCCTTCTTGGCGGGCACGAGCACACCAAAATGGCGGAAGTCGGATGTTCCGAGGTGGTTCCCATCATTGGGCCGGATGCCATAACGAATGATAAAGGTGTTTTCGAAGAGTTCATCATCCCGGTAATCACGATGCTCTTCCAACACTTCCACCACCCCCAGAACGGAAGGTTGCACGAATTGATCCAGCCCATTGCCAGGAGTATCCGGTTTGGCCTTCAGTTTGATGGCTTTGCCGAACCAGAAACGGTACAGTGTTTTGTCGCCTTTGGATATTTCATAAACCGACGAACTCAAACTGCCGGCAATTTCAATCGAGACGGATTCCGGAGGTTTACTCTCTTTGGTTTTTAAACTGAAATCCGCAGCAAAGGCAAACTGGGCCGTGGCGATCAAAACACCGGCTGCCATCCATAGTGAAGTTCGTAAGGTCGTCAACGTTTCCATAATCAAATTTAATCAGTAACAAGCAAAAGGGCCGGAAGAGGTTGATCTCCCGACCCGGTTAAGGACGTTAAGGCTGCGATCAATATTCGAATGATGCAAGGTAGGCACCACGCTGAGAAGTCAAACTCCAGGTCACATCCAGATCACTCCCCTGATAAGCAGCCGCTTCAGTGTAAGCAGGAATCGGATGCGCCACTCTGGTGAGCGGCGGGTAAAATAATTCTTCATTCCCGCAAATGTGATCGTGTGCCCCCATGCACCGGGTGGATACTTCGACGATGCCTTCCGCCTTGATGGTACTGCAACCGCTGTTGTTACAGGCACCAATGGTGCTTTCGATGGAAGATGCATGCACCGCGACCACTTCGGAAACCAAGTCGCCAGCCCTGGCGGCGGCAAACCCCAACAGAGCATCCCGCTGGATGGCATTGGCTTTGGAATCCACAATCATCACGGAACGACCCTTGCGAGGACGAAAGGAGGTATCCCCCATGGTTTCCCGGGTTCTGACCACCGCAATCACGCTGAGGCCATTGAGTTCCACACCGTTCCAGCGACCTTCGCGGATGGTCCAGACAAGGATGCCTTCCTTGCCGCTCAACCCCATCTCCGCATTGGCGAAACAAGGTCCGGTGAAAACATCGCAGGATCTTACCTCAAGGTAATCGCCAGTGATGGCGTGTGCTGAAGTCATGCCGCATAACAGCCACGCGGCAACGCTTCCCGTTGCTAGCAGGTTTCTGAGTCTCATGATGTTGTTGCTTTATCGTTGAGCCGGGATGTTGGTCCGTAACACCCCGGCCGGATTAAATACAGTTATCAAGACTGATAACACGAGCGACCGGAACAGCAACTGGATTTTTCAACCGGTTCGCCGTCGAGGCCGAACGATTCATGCGATTTACCGCACCAATACTGCCCGCTGCCGCCGTCTTGTTGATTGTATTCGCCCAACGCCTGATGGAACATTTCATTGCAGCGCAGGTGGCGGCAAGGGATCTGAATGACTGAATGGGATGTCTGTTCACTCATGATGTTCACTCCTTTCAACTTTGCGCGGCAGCCATGACGGCTCGTTTGACAGCGGCCTTTACCATATGCATTTTATAGCCGTTTCGGCTCAGCGGACGTGCCCCACGTACGGCGGCCTCAGCACATTTTTCGGCCAACTCGTCATCAATGACCGATCCATTCAACAGATTGGAAGCATGAATGGCAGGCCACGGACGAGGTGCCACGTGTCCCAGCACGATCGATCCTCCATCAGCACGCCCATCCTTCGCCTGAAAAGCGACCGAGGCGGTGACATAAGGCCAGTCCAATCCGGATCGATGCCGAACTTCGTAAGTAGCGTTCTTCAAGCCGGAAGCGGGGATGCTGACCGATTCCACCAAGTCATTGGCGCCAAGAATGGTTTCCCTCTCCATTTCCGAGGAAGGAGTTTTGAAAAACTCGGCGGCCCCCACGGTGCGGATCACTCCTCGCCCTGTCCCCATCGCAATGTTGACGTGAGCTCCGAGGGCGGCCAAGGCAGGCCCCAGACTGGATGGGCTCACGAACAAGGCTGGTCCGTCGTTGCCAAATATGGCGTGATACCGATTATCACCTTCTTCAATAAGCGAAACACCGTCTTTGGTGGGAAACAAGCCCATTCCATTTCGGAAGAACCAACAACGGGGACGTTGGCACAAATCACCGCCCACGGTCCCCAAGGCCCTCATCTGAGCACTGCCGATGCCCTTGACAGCTGTGACCAGTGACGGAAACTGCCGTTGGACGGCGGGATGCGCGGCAAGGTCTTTCAGGGACACCATGGCGCCGATGGTCACTTCCTTTTGGGAGACCTCGATGCGTTTCAACGAAGGAATATTTTTAAGGCTCACCAGGCGTTTAGGCTGTGTTATCCCCTGTTTCATGCAGGTGATCAGGTCCATACCGCCCGCCAACACTTCAGATTCTCCACGCCCACCTGTCAAAAAGCCAACGGCCTCCTGAATCGAATCCGGCGCTACGTATTCAAATGATTTCATGCGATGTTTCCTCCCTTCTGCAAAGCGTCGATGACTCGATCCGGCGTTAACGGCAGGGGGGG
>JAQCFT010000255.1 GCA_027619545.1 Verrucomicrobiota bacterium
TGATCATTGGCCGAACTGGATGCCAGTGAAGCATGTTTTGCTGTTTTGGATTCGGCATCATCGAGCAACGCCCAGAAGCAAGGTGCTTCCTTTGCTCTCATGCGCATGCATGAATCAGATGTGGTTGAGGGCCTCATTTCACGTCTGCAGGATCCGGGTAAAATATCCATCAAACCTCACCTGTTGTCCGCGCTCTGCCGACTCTACCATCAGGAAGCTGAATGGAAGGGTGACAGTTGGGGAACGAGACCTGACACCCGCGGCCCCTATTACCAATTGGACACCTGGGGACAATCAGAGCGTATCCTTGAAGCGCTCAAGCAGGAACTTGCCTCTGCCGGGCCAGAGCAAGCGGCATTACTGATCAGCGAAATGAATCGCAATCGCATTCAATCCAACGAAGCACTGGAACGCATCATTGATCTGGCAACGGAAGACGCATCACATGTCGGCGCGGCAGTATCTCAACTAGCGGCTATTGATGACATCCCGGCAAAAGCGGTGCCACTGTTGATCAAGGCAGCTAAAAATCCATTGGCTTCACCCGCCGTCTTGTCACAAAGCATCGCCGGACTGGCCAGGACCCGTCACTCCTCCGCACTGAACGCCATGCTGACCGCCATGAGCACCCTCCAGAATGCCGAAGGTTCCGACAAGGAACAAGCGGCGGGTCGCAGCGCCTTTCTGGGAAGCGCCCTGCTGGTTGATCAACATGAACAACTGGAAAAACTGGCCGCCGAAGACCTGAAATCACCCGCTGCAAAGTGGGCCAACGCAGGATTGCTGGCTCTGGCGGGACGTAAGAACATCGGACCTGAAATCACGACACACGTGCGCAAAGCAATCGACCTGGGCTGGCAGGAAGCGGACCGGCGCGTTCTGCTCATGAATACGGCGGCGCTCCTGCGCAACCACTATCTGGATGCACGCATTCAGGCCTCGATGAACGATTTTGATCCGGACATCGCCGATGCCGCCAAATCAGCCGCCAGACGCTTGCGCATCCCTGCCCCCGGCGAAGACAACACATCAAAAATCGGAGATCTCACTCCCGAAAAAGCGCTCGAACAGGTTGCTTCTTTCAAAGGCGATATCGCTCTCGGGGAAGCTGTCTTTTTACGCGCGGCCTGTGCAACCTGCCACACGGTGAGTCAGGATCAGAAACAAAAAGGCCCCTACCTTGGCAACATCGCCAACACTTATCGTCGCAATGACCTGGCCCTATCCATTCTGGATCCCAACAAGACCATCGCCCAGGGATTTGCCACCAATTTTCTGCACCTGAAGGATGGACGGGAACTGACCGGATTCGTCGTGAACGAAGCCGGGGACCAGGTGGTGTTAAGGGATATACTCGCCCAGGAACACAACATCGAAAAGCGTGACATCCAAGAACGCAGAACACTCGAAACATCCATCATGCCCGAAGGACTGATGGCGGGATTTTCCGTCAAAGAAATGGCCAGCCTTCTCGATTACCTGGAGAACCTTTCGAGTGATGATGAGTAATTCGATGCAAAGGCATTCAACAAAACTGGTGGATCGGATCGCCAGGAAGTACCCACAAGCAATCGCGATGCGGATGTTTGGCGGTCATCTCTGAGGTTTTCCTTTGGATGGCAGTTTTGAGCAGGTATGCCATGAGGACGCGGCGGGACGCCACGGTCTACCTGTTTGCATTCAGATCATCTTTTTCAGGCATGCTTCCAGGGCGAGGTGGTAGGAATCTTCACCAAACCCGGCGATCTGCCCGATGCATACGGGGGCAATCATGGATTGATGGCGAAAGGATTCACGGGCATGGATGTTGGATAAATGAATTTCAATGGTCGGCACCTCGGCAGCTGAAATGGCATCTCTCAATGCGATGCTGGTGTGTGTATAAGCCCCGGCATTCAACACTATGAAATCAAATTGACCACGCGCATCCTGAATCCAGGTCACCAATTCCCCTTCATGATTGGATTGCCTGAAATTAATCTCCACACCTGCGGCTTTTGCGCGTTCACGCAGGGTGTCACCAATGTCGCCCAATGACTTGGAACCGTAGATCCCCGGCTCCCTCAAACCGAGCATGTTCAGGTTCGGTCCATTCAGGAATAAAATTCGCATGTCAGCTGATTACCCCAAAACCTGGCGTCTGTCGATCTTGGAAATCAACGGGACGCCAAATCGTCCGTGCTGGAATCGTTGGGCGGCAGCGTCCATTTGGACTTACCATTCAAATCAAAGGCCTGTAATGCACCATCAAACGTTCCCACCACCAGACTCTTCTGGCTCTCCCAATAAATGAGACAGGAAAGCGGTTGCTTGGTGCGGGCCATCACCTTTTCATTACCTGTATTGGATGATTGAGCCCCGCTATGTTCCTGCAAGTCAAGGTAGCGGTAAAGATCGCCCTTTTGGTTGATGGCAAACAACTGCGATTTTTCGGGCTCCCAGCAAACATCCAGAAAGCTGTATTGAGGCCGTCGCCCCAAATCAAACAGACGCTCCCTGGACTTCATATCCCATACCTTCAGAGAATTGTCGGAACCGGCTGATATCAACAATGAACCTTCACCATTCAACACGAGTGCCATGACGGGTGCGCTGTGCCCCTCCAGCCAATCCTGTTCGATTCCCGAATCAGATTCCCAGAGGCGCACCGTATGGTCCGCGGATGCCGTCATCCAGTAGCTGCCGTCAAGGGATTCCTGTATATCAAACACTTCATCGGCATGGGCTTTCCAGGATCGTTCAGGCGTTTCATTGAAATCGGTATAGACATGCACATTTCCATACAATCCGGGAATCCCTTCGGCAACCAACATGCGGGAACCGTCTTGTGTGAACGTGATGGCGTTGATCTGACCTTTCAAAGGTCCGGACCATTCCCGAACAACCTCACGTGTCTCCGCGTCCCAAACCACCAATCGCCCGAAGCCTCCGGAAACCCATTGTGTTCCATCAGGGGTCACCGCGATCGCTCGAACGGATTCTTTGTGCACTGCGGGTAATCGAACTTGCTCCGGCTTGCCCTCCATCATGCGGGTCTCCAGCAACGCTGAACCCTGAGACGAAAGCAACGTATCCTTGATATCGTTGGCCGCCAGGGCCAGGACGGGGCGGTAGCTTTCCGGCAGTGCCCGAATCCGCCACTCTCGAGGACGCACTTCGGGTGTTTGAAGCAGTGTTTCCGCATCCCAGGGCATTCCGGATTCAATCCAGTTCGTCAATAGTGCAATACTTGTCTCTTCCAACTGCTTCTTGGGAGGCATATGCGAGTCTCCCGGATCGGTCAGCGTCTCGATCAGATAACTTTCCTCCGGTTTGCCATCCACCACCACCAATCCCGAATCACTCCCACGCAGGAGAGCCTCCCGGGTGTCCATGATCAACCCTCCCTTTGACTTTTCGGCATTGTGGCAGGAAAGACAGGAATCTCTCAACACCGACATGGCGTTCCTGGTCAAATCTGATGCCGGCTCGGCGGCTTCACCAGAAATCACCCCACAGCATAACAAGAAACCAAGCACACACCAAAATCCAACCGCTAATCTGGAGTGCTTAGGCTCGACGGAGCGTTGGATTCCATCCGCACACACAACAAACGCCCCTGATCCACAAGGAATTCCTGCCTGAAATGAAAAGTCGATGCTGTTCATCATGTGGTCCGATCGAATGAACCGGCATGAGGATTCCCCCCCATTAGCGCTGGTCTTTGCCACAGCATCCTGGATGCGTCCTTTCACATTGAAATAGCCCAGGATCCTTGACCGGAATATCGAACCAAACGCCCACATTATGTTCGCTGTTGAAGTCGCTCATGATGCTGAAACTTTAGGGACTCGATGCCACACATTCAATGTCTAAAACCGAGAGACCGTTTGAGTCACTCACTCGCACACGTGATTCAGAAACACTTCATCCCGGGCGCACTGCATCGAGTATTGTGTCGGCCATCATGTCCAACTGTCCCACCCAAACTTCACGCCAGGCATCGGGCATGAACATCCAGACAACGGCTGCCAGTGCAATGTAGGGACCATAGGGAAGTCGACTGGACCAGTCACGTTTCCCGATCAGGATCAGAGACACCCCGATGGCAGCTCCGATCATCGAACTGATCATCAGGGAAAAGAAAGTGGAATGCCAACCCAGGAAAGCACCGATCGCCCCCATGAACTTGACGTCTCCAAATCCCATGGCTTCGCGAGGCAAGGTTATGGCATGGCAAACAGCTTCCATGTGAGGCACTTCATTGGGATCGTATGAATCGTCACCGATGACCAGTTTCTTTTGGGACAGACTCACTTTCACCCCGGCATAACAACGATCCACCAATTCAAGTCGATCCGCTTCAAATCGAATACAATCTGATTTGCGATAAAACAATTCCTCATAAGGAACCTCTTCATCAGGCAGGACCAAGGATGTTTCCGTGAAGACCAATTTGGCGGAATCAGGAAGCGCAACATGCATCTTCCCGAACATCAGTTTTCCGAGGCGCACGATGGAATAGACCAGCAGGAACCCCACCGCCCCCCCCAAGGCACTTCGTTCAAACGCGCTCATTCGATTTGGAGCATCCTGCAATGCCGGCACGGCCACTGAAAACACCAATCCCGCACCGATACCACCGAGGGTGATTTGATCCGGTATGATGAAATGTTCAAAATCAATCAAGGTCGCCACGACAAAGCCGGAAAGAATCGTCGCATAGGCCAGCGCCAAGCCGGTGGAAACCGGTCCCATCACCCACCAAGTCACCAGAAAAAGCAAACCCGTCAACAATTCCACCGCGAAATACCGAAAACTGATGGGAGCCTTGCATTGAGCGCATCGGCCACGCAGGACCAGCCACGTGATCAGGGGCATGTTGAGATACCATGGAATCCGATATTCACAATGCGGGCAATGGGAAGGCGGATGAATCACGCTCAAATCCCGCGGCATCCGGTGAATGCACACATTCAGAAAACTTCCCACCATACTGCCCAGAATAAACCAGGCAACCGACCAGAAATGAAACGGCACGTACTGCCAGCGTTCGGGATCAAGTAATGAAGTCATGATACAATGATTCCAACATCTCAATGGGCCGAAGGTTTCCCGTAAACATGAGCATGGAGCGCCTCTCTCATCACATCAGTGGGAGCCGGCCTGCCGGTCCATATTTCCAACGCAGCGGTTCCCTGATACAAAAGCATACCAAGCCCGTTGGCCGTTCGACACCCGGAAGCACGAGCCGCCTGGAGGAGTGCTGTTTCGGCGGGTTGATATATCATGTCGTAAACACTGTCGACGTTTCGCAAGTTGATCGCTTCCAGATCCAGCGGCAGATCATCACTGGTTTTCAGCCCAAGCGAAGTGGCATTCAGCAACAGATCAATGGAATCCCCATGCCTGGGATAGTCCAGGACGATGTCGACATCGGGGTATTTCGCCTGAATATCCCGGGCAACCGCTTCGGATTTGGAGAGGGTTCGGTTGATGAGGTGAAGACGACTCACTTTGGCGGATGCCAGTTTCATGGCGGCCACCCGTCCTGCTCCACCCGCGCCCAGCAGGACGCATTTGCTTCCCTTCAATCCCATCTCCAGATCTTCCTTGATGGATCGCAGGATTGCGTCGGCATCGGTGTTGAACCCGACACTACGAATGGACTCGAATCCGGTTGGATCCTCCGCCTGTCCAACAGGCACCCACTCCCCGCCGCTGGTCTGTCCTTCGAAACGAATCGTATTGACCGCCCCCCATTCCCTGGCGGCGGGATCCACCTCATCCACCCAGTCCAGTGCCAACAATTTGTGAGGCACCGTCAAATTCAGTCCAACGAACCGCATGGACCGCGCGCCGGCCAGTGCCAGGTCCAATTGTTCCGGGGCTACGTCGAACGCCAGATAACGCCAATTCAACCCCATATCGGCGATACCGGCGTTCTGCATGGCAGGCGATGCGGAGTGGCGGATCGGATGTCCGTACACGGCCGCATACAAGGTCGAGGCATTCAAGTTGCTCTGTTGATTCAATGACACAGGGGGTCTTTATAAGGGGCGTGTGGTCAAACTCAACGTTGAATTTTCAATTTGATGTCTTCGGGTGAAACCGGCATATTTCTCACGCACCCCTTTCGCCCTGCGAAAACAGAGCCTGCCTGTCCGTGGAATGGATCGCCTTTAAACAACGAAACGTTTGAAGGTATAAAACATGTTGGCAAAAATTGATGCGGCTTCGGTTCGTGGAATCGAAGCATTTAAAGTAGAAGTGGAAGTGCACGTCGGTTACAGCGACTCCTGTGTCGTGATCGTCGGACTTCCGGACGCCGCCGTGCGTGAATCTCGCGACCGGGTCGGATCAGCCATGTCGAACAGCGGATACCGCTTTCCTCAAGGTCGCACCACCATCAACCTCGCACCGGCCGACCTAAAAAAAGAAGGTCCCAGCTTTGATCTCCCCATCGCAATGGGCATCCTTGCCGCAAGCGAGCAGATGGAACCCTGTTTACTGACCCGCTACATGCTCGTGGGGGAACTGGCACTGACCGGTGCCGTTCGACCGGTAAAGGGTATTCTGCCCATCGCTCTCCGGGCCAAAGCCGAAGGCAAACGTGGCATCATCGTGCCAAGCGAAAACGCCCACGAAGCGGCCGTGGTCCAGGGCATTGAAGTCATCCCCGTTCAAAACCTGCGCGAAGCGGTTCATTTTTTGGAGGAAGAAGTGCCCATATCCCCGTGTCGAGTGGATCTCGATTCGCTTCTGGGCAAAACCATCGATCCCGCATTGGATTTCAGCGATGTCAAAGGCCAGGAATCCGTCAAACGAGCGCTGGAAATCGCCGCAGCCGGCGGACACAACGTATTGTTGATCGGACCTCCGGGTACAGGCAAATCCATGCTGGCCAAACGCATTCCAGGGATCCTTCCGCCATTGACCCTCAATGAAGCATTGGAAACCACCAAAATTCACAGCATCGTCGGGCTTCTGGATCCCGGACAAGCACTGGTCACACACCGCCCCTTTCGCACCCCCCATCACACCGCAAGCGACGCCGGGCTTCTGGGCGGCAACGCGCATCCTTCTCCGGGCGAGATATCCCTTGCCCATAACGGAGTTCTGTTTCTGGACGAACTGCCGGAGTTCCGCAGGAGCGTGCTCGAAACCCTGCGTCAGCCTTTGGAGGAAAACAAAGTCACCATCTCGCGCGCGGCGGGCACGGTCACCTTTCCCGCCCGTTTCATGTTGATCGCCGCCATGAATCCAACGCCCGATGGAAAAATGCCGGACGAAAGCCGTTGCAGTCCCCGTGAGATCCAAAACTATCTCGGACGCATCTCGGGACCGC
>JAQCFT010000256.1 GCA_027619545.1 Verrucomicrobiota bacterium
TTAACAGTGGACAGATTCTCAGCGGACGCCCTTCGCTGGGATCATGGGTCAATTACGGTTTGGGAACCGCCAACCAGAATCTACCCGGTTATGTGGTCATGCTGGATCAATCCGGCGGACCTATCAGTGGTGCGAAAAACTGGACCAGCGGTTACATGCCCGCCACGTATCAGGGCACTGTGTTTCGTCCAAAGGGTACACCCATTCTGGATTTGAAGAATGCCCGCAACATGGATGCCAGCGAACAACAGGTCCTGTTGAAGCATCTCAATCATTTCAATCAGGGGCATCTGTCGGACCGCGTTGACAACAGCAATCTGGCCGCCCGCATTGCCAGTTACGAATTGGCATACAAGATGCAATCCACTGCTCCCGAAGCTGTTGACGTGGACGGTGAGCCCGAACACATCAAGAACATGTACGGTATTGACCACGATCGAACCCAAGACTTCGGCAAGAAATGCCTGCTGGCGAGGCGATTGGTGGAACGTGGAGTGCGCTTCATTCAGATTTACTCGGGCGGGGCACACAATGACCAAAACTGGGACGCCCATGGTGATCTTAAGAAGAACCATGATTGGCACGCTGGTAATACAGACAAGCCGATTGCCGGATTGCTTCAAGATTTGAAACAACGCGGATTGCTCGATGAAACCCTCATCATCTGGGGGGGGGAATTCGGGCGTCAGCCTACTGCCGAATACGCAGAAGGAACCGGACGCGATCACAACGCCTACGGCTTTACCATGTGGATGGCAGGCGGGGGCATCAAGGGTGGTCAGAGTGTTGGGGAAACGGACGAAATCGGCAGTCAGGCTGTGACCAACCGGTTTCATGTGAAACACCTCCACTCGACTGTTCTGAATCTGATGGGGCTGAATCCGATGGATCTGACTTATTTCTATGCCGGTTTGGATCAGCGATTGGTAGGCGTCGAGGGTGCCGAACCGATCCATCAGATCATGGCCTGACAAACCCCAGAGACAGCAGTCCCAACACAACTTGCAGCAGCCAGAGTATCGCAACAGCGCGTCTCTGGCTGTTTCCGTTTTGTACCAGCTTGTGCGACAGGTGATTATTGTCACCCTGATAAATCGGTTGCCCAATGCGCAGTCTGTAAAGCACCACCCAGGTGAAATCAATGAGAAACACCCCCAGGATGGGAAGGGGACTGATGACCGCCCACCGGTTGGGCTGTCCTTCATGGTAAAAATGCGGGAGAATGGACAAGACCGCCATGAGAAATCCAGTCAAATGACTTCCGGAATCCCCCAGGAATGATTTTGCTTTCGGGTAATTAAATGGCAGGAACCCAGTCAGTCCACCGCATACCGTAAAGGCCAGGCTGGCGACCAGATAGTGGGTATGCATGGCAGAATGTATGCCAAAGAAGAAAGCGCTGATGGCTCCGAGTCCTGCGCACAGACCGTTCATGTTGTCCACAAAGTTACAGGCATTCACCACCAGCAGGATCCAGAACCAGGTTGCGAAATAGCTGAAGAACGGATTTTCCACAAAGAGGGTGATGCGGATGCCGCAAGCCGCCACCAGAAGCGCGGCGATGGTTTGGGCAATGAATTTGGGGCCGGGTTTCGGAAGGTGTTTGTCATCCCATAGTCCGATACCCAGCATGATCAACATTCCACCCACCAGACCCATCACCTGGATGCCTCGCTGTTGGAATCCATACTGGAGGTAGCCAAGCGCTTTTTCCGGCAAGACAGGTAGTTGAATCAGAAACAGGCTCCCGATGAACACCAGGGCCAGCGATGTGCCAACGGCCAGTCCTCCGGCGAGGGCGATGGGTTGATGGTGGATCTTGCGGTGCCCGGGCTGATCCATCCACCCGTTTCGGAGGCACCAGGGCAGCCACCAGCGCATGGCCAGCCAGGTTGCCAATCCGGCTCCCAGTCCACACATCAGATAGAGTCCATGAGGAAACATTTGCATTCCGATTCAAAAGTGGCGTGATCGTAAAGTGTTCCGTCTCGTGAGGCAACCTTGGAGGACTGTTACCATCATGAATAGATCAGGGGAAGGATCAATTGCTCACGTTCCTGAGTGATAAACTTGGAAGCGCCGATACCGATCAATCGCAAGGGGCGTGAAACCAATTGTTCCCTGGCCAACAATTGACAAGCGGTGCGATAGATGATTCTGGCTTCCTGAATCCCGTCCAGGATGGTTGTCTGCCTTGATAAGGTTGTGAAATCACTATAACGGACTTTTACTTGAACGGTTTTGGCCAGGAGGCCATGACGGGACAGTTTCTCGGAGATTTCTTCGGCCTGTTCCAGCAATGCCCGTTTTAAGAGGGCGCGGTCTTCCGTGTCATCGGAAAATGTTGTCTCGCTGCTGATGCTTTTGACTCCCTCGCTGGTTTCAACCGGACGGTCATCCAGCCCCATGGCAAAGGCTTTCAATGCCGGCCCAAAGTTTCCCAAAAGGGATTCCAGTCTTCCGGGGTACTCCTGGATGTCTCTGATTTTGGTCAGGCCGGCTTTCAGTAAAATGTTTTCAGAGACTTGGCCTACGCCATGAATGGAACGAACAGGAAGATTGCCGAGAAAGGCGACCTTGTCTCGTTCCGGAATGAGCGTCAATCCGTTGGGTTTGTCAAAATCGCTGGCGATCTTGGCCAGCATTTTGTTGCTGGCAATGCCGACACTGATGTGGAGTCCGCGTTCGGAGTGGACGGATGCCTTCAGCGCTTTGGCCATGGGCAAAGCCGCCATCAGGCCATCTTCCACATCAACTCCCTGGCAACGATTGGTCATGTCCAGATAGGCTTCATCAATGGACATTTGCTCGATGGTGTCGGCGAAGGGACGAATGATGTTCATGATTCGTTCGGATTCTTCCCGATATCTGGGTATATCCGGTGGAACAAAGATTCCGTTCGGACAAAGTTTTTTTGCCGTGCGACTGGGCATGGCCGAACGAACACCAAAGACGCGCGCCTCATAACTGGCGGCACACACCACGCCCCGCCGATCAGCCGGTGCTCCCACAATGACCGGCTTGCCTTTCCACTCCGGACGATCACGTTGCTCGACCGAGGCGAAAAAAGCATCCATGTCCACGTGAAGGATAACACGGTTTTTCAGGGACGAGGGATTCATGAAGCAAGGGTTGGATTGATTGTTCGGATTTGTAATGTGGTGTGACTCTGCTCTACCAGAACCAATGAGCCAACAAAGCCGCCAAAATCATGGATGGCAGGTAATCTCCGAGACGTGGCCGGCCGATGCCCATTATCAGCACAAGCGAGGTGAAAACCATGATGCCACATGCTCCTGTGATGCCTTCCATCATGTGCGTGGATAGGTGGTTACCTCCCAACCAGTGAGCAAACAATGAAAGATTGCCTTGAAATGCAAGCACTGGAATCGCAGACAAGATGACAGATTTTCCAAATATTCTGGTAAAAGAATGTGCCGCCACTCCGTCCATGATGGCTTTGACCAACAATGCGCTGTAATTGCCGGATATGCCATCCAACGTGGCTCCTATGACGGCAAACGGAGTCAGGCAAAACAACGCCGACGTCAATTTGAATCCATTGGCCTGATTCGGTTTCTGAAACTGTTTCTTTGCGTATTCCGCCAGTCGGTTCAACGATTTTTGAATGCCCAGGATCATGCCCAGTATATTGCCGATCGTGATGGCTGCGAAGAGCAGCAGGATTTGTTTGCCATGCTTCAGCAGTCCGCCGTGGGTGGAGATCCAGATCAGATGCATGCCCACCACCATGGCTAGGCAACCCAGAGCCAGTTTGATCTTTTGCTGCAGGGATTCAGAGAGATCCCTGCGGGAAACCATTGCCAATCCACCGCCCAAAACGATGGCAACCGCATTGATGAGAGTGCCAGTCACGGCGTGAATGATAGCGGAAGACAGGGGAGGAATCCAATGTCTGTTTAAACTTGGATTGGACTTAGTCAATATTGGAAATTCAGGGCTGATCCTGCTTGGATTTGCAGCCTATTCCACTCTTGTCAGGGTGGAATGGTGTAGTATGCTCTCCTGAAACCCGGTATGCATTTTTTCAACTTGATACGATATTCATTGTGCCGTCTGGAGTTTACGGGCTTCCTTTGGCGTAACTGGGTTGTGCTCAGTTTGCTCACCCTTGGCTTTGCAAGTTCATCCCATGTTCGGTCGGCCGATGCCATTGATTGGCAGGAAGCCGATCAATTTTGGTCGGTTCAGGCTCCTCAGGCAACCACGCGTCCCAAGGTGAAGCTCGAGTCATGGCCACGACAGACCATTGATTTCCATGTGCTTTCGACTATGGAAGCCCAGGGGCTCCATCCGGCTCCCGAGGCTTCGCGGTCTACATTGTTGCGCCGACTTTATTATGATTTGACCGGTTTGCCTCCAACCTTTGAGGAAATGCAGGGTTTTATCCACGATACCGCTCCAGATGCTTATGAACAGCGAGTTGATCGGCTACTGGAATCACCACGTTTTGGTGAGCGCATGGCGAGCATGTGGCTGAACCTTGCTCGATATGCAGAGGATCAGGCACATCAGGTTGGTAGTGACACCAAGCATTTTTATCCCAACGCCTACCATTACCGCCGTTGGGTGATCGATGCGTTTAATCGGGATCTTGCTTATCCTGATTTCATCAAACTGCAGTTGGCTGGCGATCTGTATGAAGATACGTCACATGATGATTTGGTGGCCACCGGGTTTATTGGTCTTGGACCAAAGTACTACAACCGTGGCAGGCTGGATGTCAAAGCCGAGGAGTGGGCGGATCAGGTTGATACGGTGATGCGCACGTTTCAGGGGCTGACCGTGGGGTGTGCCCGGTGTCATGACCATAAATTCGATCCGATTACGATGGAGGATTACTACGGGGTGGCCGGAGTGTTTGCGAGCACCGATCTGGTCAATGTGGCATACGACAAACCGGCGGACCAGGTCAGCGAAGAAGATATGAAAGCCCATCGATTCACGGCGCACATTGTCAAGGATGGCAAAGTCGAGGATCTGCATGTTTTTGAACGCGGTAATGTGGATCAAAAAGGGGAGGTGGTGCCCCGTCGTTTTATATCCTGGTTGAGTCAAGGCGATCCGGAAGCATTTGACACCCGAGAAAGTGGCCGGCGGGAACTGGCTGAAGAGATTGCTTCGCCCGATAATCCCCTGACAGCTCGCGTCTATGTCAACCGCATTTGGGCTCTCTATTTTGGCAAGGGACTGGTGCCGACCTTGAGTAATTTTGGGGCTTTGGGGGAAAAACCCTCACATCCCGAATTGCTGGATGATTTGGCGGTCAGGTTTTTGCATCAAGGAGGATCCACCAAACGTCTGGTGCGGGAAATCGTTCTTTCAGCAACCTATCGTCAGGATTCCCTCGCTGAAAAGGACAGTGTGCTTCGCGACCCCGACAATCGTTGGCTGACGCGCATGTCCAGAAGGAGGATGGGGGTGGAAATGTGGCGGGATTCCCTTTTGGCGGTTGCCGGAACCCTGCAACAAAAGGGAGGTGCATCATTGGAATTGGACGACCCGAACAATGTGCGTCGGACTGTCTATGCACGGATCAGCAGGCTCAAGTTGAATGATCTTCTAATCCAGATGGATTATCCGGACGCCAATGTGCATGCCGCATCACGAAGCAGCACCACCACGCCACTTCAGAAGCTTTTTGCCATGAACAGTCCGTTCATGATGAACCAATCCGATGCCCTTTTGAAACGCCTCGATCTGCAGCAATCCGAGCAGGATCTGATCCTTCAATTGTACCAGGAGGTGTTCGCAAGAAGTCCTGATGATTCGGAACGCGCCTTGGCTGGCGCTTTCCTGGCGGCATCCCCTGATGGTGCAGCCGATGAAAAGCGTCTCGGGATGCTGGCTCAGGCTCTGATGATCTCCAATGAAATGCTTTACCTCGACTGAATCATGACACCTTTCCCACCGATTGATGCACGCGGAATGAATGCTCCATTGTCCAGACGCGCCATGTTGGAGCAGACAGCCACAGGTTTTGGAATGCTGGGTTTGCTTGGCATGTTCGGGCAGAAAGCCCATGCGGATATTACGTCAACCCCGGCCCTCAAGCATGCCTTGATCAAACCGAAGGCCAAGCGAGTGATCTTTTTGTTCATGAACGGTGGGCCGTCCCATATTGATACATTCGATCCCAAGCCAGCTCTGGCGAGGCATGAAGGCAGTCAACCCAGCGGCGATCTTTACAAGAAACCCAAGACGTCGGGTTTCATGCCGTCACCTTTCAAATTCTCACGCCATGGACAGAGTGGTATTCAGGTGAGCGAATCGTTGCCGAAACTGGCAGAGGTCATTGATGAGTGCTGCATCCTGCGGTCCATGCACACCGATGTGCCCAATCACGAACCTGCCTTGCTGCAGATGCATACGGGGAATATTCAACCGGTTCGCCCTGCTTTTGGGTCCTGGTTGCTCTACGGATTGGGAACAGAAAATCAAAACCTGCCCGGCTATGTGGTTCTGAGACCCAGCCCCAACATTGTGGTGGGACCGGCACTTTGGTCCAACAGCTTCTTACCGGCAAAATACCAGGCAACCAGCATCCTGACCTCGGATCTGAAAATTGATCAATTGATCCGGCATATCCGCAATCCAAGGTATTCGCTCAAGGAGCAGCGTGAACAGTTGGATTTGGTGCAGGCATTGAATCAAAAACACCTTGCATCCAGGGCGGGGGATTCCGAATTGGATGCTCAGATCAAATCCATGGAAACGGCCTACCGCATGCAGATGCAGGCTTTCGAAACATTGGATCTGGAAAAAGAGACTACGGCCACGCGTGAAATGTATGGAGATTCAACCTTTGCGCAATCCTGCCTGATGGCCCGGCGATTGGTGGAGTCCGGTGTGCGTTGTGTAACTGTTTACTACACCAACAAGGGTAATCAACCTTGGGATACGCATACCAACCACAACGAGGGGCACACCAGACTGTGTGCGGACAGTGATCGGGCGACGGCCGCGTTGATCAAGGATTTGAAACAGCGTGGGTTGTTGGAAGACACTCTGGTGATATGGGGCGGTGAATTTGGTCGCACGCCTTACTCTGAAACGCGCGATGATGATAAAAAGCCTGCGGGACGGGATCATCATCACACTGCTTTCTCCATGCTCCTGGCGGGAGGAGGGGTCAAAGGAGGTATGACCTATGGAAACTCTGATGAACTCGGTATGGTCGCCACCGAGAACCCCATGCATGTTCATGATCTGCACGCAACTCTGCTATACTTGATGGGGCTTGATCACGAGCAATTG
>JAQCFT010000257.1 GCA_027619545.1 Verrucomicrobiota bacterium
CCCTCCAAATTAAACAATCCCATCTGAATTGACAGTATCATTCAGGGGGACTCCGGTACACCGCTTACCATTGAACGACTCAAACCAAGTTCGAAACGATGGTTTGAAGTACTCTTCGAACTGGTCAAGGACCGATACCAAAAGGTATGCAAGAGTTACCAACTGTGCGAATCCAATTCGATTCCCGCCAACTGGGACTGGCGGGTTGAAGACAGCCTGATCCAATCAAAAGATGTGATTGAAGTCTGAGCCACAACGATTCGGCTCAGCATCCGTGATGGATGGCTTTGCATTCAACTGCTTCCGCTTGAGGAAGGCTCCCGGCTGGCAAGCAAACACCCCGCCCGCCAGACGCAATCGATGGGTCCTTTTTTTCATCAATCCATCTCACCGAAGTATTGTTGCAGTCATAACAATACGAAGATTTGATTCCGAACCGTCCAGAGGCCGGGCCTGTTTGATCTGCAATTGATATCCTAGAGCGGAGAGTTCAGCCATGAGGGCAATCAACTCATCCCGGTTCGATGACTCACTGGGATAGTTAAGCACTATGTGACGCGCTTGCCTCAACACTTCTCCGCAATCCTGAACCACCGGTAAAATTGCGTTGGCAATGTTCAAACGCAGCAATCCCACGCTGGTCTGCTGCAGAAAATCTTTCAGTCGGATACAACCGATTTGGCATACCTGGGAATCCAAACCAGGTTCACTGGTTTCAAAGGCAACCTTGCCGGATTCAATCCATACCGCCTTCCCTCCAACGGAAACATGACGCAGCCCCATGGCATCCAGATTCCGATAAAGCATTTTTGTTTTGAGAGGGTTGGCCTCAAATCCGTATATCTGCGCCTTGGGCCAGGCCTGAGCCATGCGAATAATGGTATAGCCGGTGTCCGATCCGCAGTCCACAATCACCGGTGCGTCATCAGCATTGAAGGTGGGACAAAGTCCCTCGATCCCCCAGATTTCATGGTCTTCCAACAGGCGATGTTGGTTCATGAAATGAAACACATTTCCATCAGGTAACAGGGTGCCGTCGGTCCGATCCAGACTGGTATTGGCAGCCTGTTTGATCCGTCCCATTTCCTGATCCCACGTACGCAGCGAAGGTTTGATTGCCGGTTTTTCGATCATGGATATAGCGTGCTCCACCATCATTTCCCTCAGTTGCTCTGGAGATCGCACAAATGCGCGTCCGGTGGCAATATCGCCCCAATTCCGTTGATTCGGCCGGGAATGCCCCAGAGGAATCTTCATGGATTCAAACAATGCCATCGCGCTGGGTTGATCAACGGTGGGTGCCGCCTCTCCCTCGAATTTCTCATTGGTGCCACGAATCCGAGTCGTCTGGTCGATATAAGCCACTTCCAACCCCAGGCTGGCAGCCAACAAAGCCGAACTACCCATCTTGTTGGTGATCGCAAACTTCGATTGGGAAAAAATTTTCAATAGTCGAAAACAAAAATCCGGATCAAACATATGACCCGCAGTCACACATTCGAAGCCAGCTTGGAGATATTTTAAGTGGCGTTTCAACTGCACATCGCGCCAATACAAACACACCCGCACGGGCCCCATGGAATCCGGCAAAGTCTGAAGCGCTTCAATAAACTGATGTTGATCAAACTCGCAGGTGAGGTGATGTGTGGAGTGGGCCGGAAAAGCCACGGTTCCTTCAGCACATTGTCGAGCCACCTCCAATTCCTGTGAGATGATCTCCGCCGCGTAATGCACCGCGGATCCAATGACAAAAACCGGTTTTGAAGAAGCCTTCTGGTAGCAGACCTTTTGCTCTTCCGAGATGGCAAAAATGTTTGGAACCGGAGAATCCAGTTCAGGCTGCCATATCGTGTGATTGATGCTTGGGCCATGAGGCAGCACCCCTGGCAGCGGCATGCCTGCGGGTAGTCCGGCATAATGCTTCAACAAGGTGGCGTGCCCGTAAAAGTCGTTTGGTGTGAATAATTCGCATGTTTTCTCAGGTCGCTCCCGCACCAATGACTCGAGTGCCTCGCAGACTGCCTCATGAACGGACGATTCAAATATGGTTTGACGACTCATCTTATTCTAGAAGGAAAAATTGCACACATCACAGCGCTGAAGGCTGGAAAAATTTGCCGCTTTCATGGCTCCATATGGTGTAGAGCAGTTCACGTGCCTGGGTAACAACCCGAAAATGCGGTAAAAAATGCCTCCCAGGCAAGTAAATCCTGGTTTTTCCGTGGTGGCATGCTCCGTGCTTCGGTCATGGATGACCATGATTGGATTGATCGACATTGGATTGGGAAACCAGCGATCGGTGGCAAATGCGCTCGAAGCTGTCGAGGCGGTGTACCGCCCTTGCCTCCAGCCTGAAGACCTGGCCTCCTGTTCCGCATTCGTCCTGCCCGGAGTCGGTTCCTTTGCGGACGCATCTCAGAGACTGACCCGACAAGGTTGGCTCATGGCATTGAATCAGGAGGTACAGGATAAACAAAAACCTTACCTCGGCATCTGCCTCGGCATGCAACTGCTGGCAACCACCGGATTCGAGAATGGCACCTCACCCGGGCTGAACTGGATTCCCGGAGAAGTGCAACCTTTGGCGCCCCGGGATCCTGAGTTGACCATTCCTCACATGGGATGGAACGATGTCCTTTTCCATGAAATGGAAACCGGACTGAGCAAGGGACTGGGAACAAGTGCCTGCTTTTATTTCATGCACAGCTTCCAGTTTTGCGCGGAAACAGCAAAGCATGTCAAGGGGATCACCGAATACGGCAGTCAGGTGACAGCCTGCGTGGAAAACCATCATATTTGGGGAGCACAGTTTCATCCCGAAAAAAGCCAGGGAGCCGGACTGTCTGTGATTCGCAATTTCAACCATCTGGTATCTGCCCGCCATGAGTGTTAAAGCCCGTCTCATCCCGGTATTGCTCCTGAAAAACGGATTGCTCGTGCGCAGTGAGGATTTCCAGACGCATCAGATCATCGGCAATCCTTACAATGAAGTCGCCCGTTTCAACCAATGGAACGTGGATGAGCTGGTCTACCTCGACATCACCCGGGAAGGCGAACACGATCTCCGCCGGGACGACCTGAAGCACCACAACTCAACGAACTTCCTCGATATCCTGGAAAACCTTTCGCTCAAATGCTTCATGCCGCTGACTTGCGGAGGTCGCATCAGATCGATCCAGGACATGCGGGAACGATTCCTCAGGGGAGCGGACAAGGTAATCGTCAACACACAGGCAGTCCGGACTCCCTCCATACTTGAAAAGGCGGCCTCGGTGTTCGGACGCCAGGCAGTGGTGCTGGGTATGGATGTGAAATGTGTGAATGGAAGTGAACAAGTCTGCATCGCCTGCGGCCAGGAACCGACCGGCTTGGATCCTGTCCAATGGGCTCAAAATGCCGAAAAACTGGGCGCGGGAGAAATCCTCCTTCAGCGCATTGAACGAGACGGCAAAGGACTGGGGTACGATACGGACCTGATCCAAAAAGTGACCCGAGCTGTCAACATTCCTGTGATCGCCTGCAGCGGCGTCGGGCAATTCACGGATTATGCGGCTGGCATACGCGCTGGAGCCTCGGCGGTTGCGGCGGCCAACATCTGGCACTTCAAGGAACTCAGCGATCGCCAGGGAAAACGCGCACTCCATGAGGCAGGCATCAACGTGCGTCTGCCTTTTTCAACAGATTCCAGACCTAAACGACGACGCCAGGCACGACCGAAAAGGCAGTCACCACCCTTCGATTTTAAACAAGAAACCATATTAGCATGAAATATTGTACACGCTGCGTTTATCCATCCGCATCTGCCATGCCTCTCGCATTTGACGACCATGGCGTCTGTTCCGGCTGCAGGGTCTCTGACCAAAGATCCACCATCAATTGGGACGAACGGATGACCATGTTCCGCCGCATCGTTCATGAATACGGATCGGACGAGGACTATGACATCCTTATTCCGGTAAGCGGTGGAAAGGACAGTTACTTTCAGGTCCATCTGGCAACAAAAGTGTTGGGCCTCAAACCCCTGCTGATCACCTATCATGCCAATAATTTCATGCCGGAAGGAGAACAAAACCTGCAACGCATGAGGGATGTGTTCAAATGCGACCACCTGATCCTGCGTCCCGATCGAGACATGTTGGTGAAAATGAACCGACTTGGATTTCGTTTGCAGGGGGACATGAACTGGCACAGTCACTGCGGCATCTTCACGGTCCCCATCCAGATTGCCGTGCGTTACAACATTCCCCTAATCCTGTGGGGTGAGCAGGGTTACATGGATCTGGCGGGCATGTATTCCTACAATGACTTCATCGAATTCACCGCCAAGTTCCGACTGGAACACGCCATGAGAGGTTATGACTGGCACGATTTCACCGATGAAGGGCTGGAACGACTCGGAAAGCCGGAACTCAAAGAAGGCCTGACCGCCAAAGACCTCAAATGGGCGCAATACCCCGGCGATGAGGACTTGGACGACGTCGGGGTTCGCGGCATCTATACCAGCAACTTTGTCAGGTGGGACTCCAACTCGCACGTCAAACTCGTCATGAACGAATACGGCTGGACCCCGTGCAAGGACCCGCTCGAACGGACCTACCGCCGCTTTTCAAGTCTGGATGACATGCACGATATCGGCATTCATGATTATCTTAAGTTCATCAAATTTGGCTATGGCAGGGGATCCGATCATTCGTGTCACGACATTCGTGAAGGTGCTTTGACACGGGATGAAGGCATCGAAATGGTGCGGAAATATGATCATGTCAAACCCCGCAAAGACCTTGATCGCTGGTTGAACTACGTGGGGATGGATGAATCGGAATTCGACCAGACGGCCGACACTTTTCGAGATCCTCGAGTTTGGGCCATTGAAGATGGTCAGCGGGTCAAAGAAAATATCTGGGGCAACCGGTCAGCATATGGCCCGGTGCACCTGCCTGAATCTTTGCATGAAAAATATAAAAACCCAGGCCGTTCCACAGGTTGCCGAAATGATCTGGGAAACCGCTGCGGGTCCGCCGAAAGAACATTAAGGATTGCCTGAAATACGCCATGACCAAATCATCCACCCTGAACGAAAACGCCATCCGCCCCGATCATCTGATGGCCCGATCCTTCGAACTACTGGAGGAAGACACCCAACGATTGATGCAAGACAAGGATGAGTTTGTCTCAGTGACATGTCCTGCATGCGGTCATGTGGAGGCCAGTTCTTATGGCACCAAACGAGGTATGACCTTTCTGGAATGTCATCAATGCGAAACTGTCTACGGATCACCACGTCCCAAGCCGGAAAGATTGGCACAATATTACCGGGAGGCGACTTATTACGCTTATTGGAACAAATATATTTACCCCTCATCGGAAGAAGCGCGTCGTGAGCGAATTGTGAAACCGCGCGTGGAACGTATCCTTGGTTTTGTGGAACAACATGGCATTCCAAAACGGCGCATGATCGAGGTAGGCGCAGGAACCGGGCTGTTCTGCGAAATGATGAAACAATCCGGCTCCTTTGAGGAAATCGTGGCCATCGAACCGACCCCGTCATCGGCTGACAGCTGCGAAAAGCGCGGTCTGGAAGTGCTGAGACAGCCGATTGAAACCGTCCCAGCCGACAAAGGGAACGCTCAGCTCATCGTGTCATTTGAGGTATTGGAGCACCTTTTTTCTCCGAAAACCTACCTGGAACATTGTATTCGACTCCTGGCCCCGGGCGGCATGCTTGTAGTGACGTGCCCAAGTGCCAAGGGCTTTGACGTCAGCCTGTTGCGCACCGTTGCCGACACAGTCACACCGGAGCACCTGAACCTCTTCAACCCGAAATCCCTGAAACTTCTTTTCGAATCCAACAATCTGGAAGTGATTGAGTTACTCACACCTGGACGACTGGATGCGGACATTGTCAGAAAAAAAACGATGGCAGGAAAATTCAGTCTGGAGAGCCATCCGTTTCTGAAAAAGGTGTTGATTGATGAGTGGGAACAGCTGGGAGAAAAAATCCAGAACTTTCTGGCTGAGAACCTTCTATCCTCACACATGTGGATTGTGGCGCGAAAACCATCAATCTGACAACTTACCCCGCCCCATTTTTTAAATACCTGCTACTCAAATTAGATACTTGCCACCTGAATGGGCTTTCGGTATAAAAACCGGCCGAACCCGTAAAGGACTGTTTTCAATTAAAAACAAACGATATGAAACTAGCGTACACACAAGCAAACCGGGGCAAGACGGTTCGAAGTGGATTTACACTGATCGAGCTGCTCGTTGTTATTGCCATTATCGCGATTCTCGCAGGCATGCTCCTTCCGGCTCTCAGCAAAGCCAAAGACAAGGCCAAGGGCATTCTCTGCATGAACAACACCAAGCAGCTCATGCTCGCCTGTCACATGTATACAGGTGACAATGATGAAAGCTTTCCTAAAACCAGACACGGTGGTGGATCGGAGATCAATCAGGGCTCTTGGGTGACCGGCTCGATGACCTGGACCGTTTACGAAGCCAACACCAACGTCCAATACCTGTTGGATCCAAGATACTCCAAACTGGCTTCTTACTTCTCCGGCGCTAAGAACATCTTCAAGTGCCCTTCGGATCACTTCCTGAGTGCAGCCCAACGCCGCGCAGGATATACAGAGCGCGTACGTAGCATCTCTGGAAACATCCGTATCGGTGACGATTCCAACGCTTGGGATACCGCGGCATTTCCACGGTTCACTGCCAAAACTTCCGGACTGACCAGCCCTGGTCCTTCCGAAACCTGGGTTTACATGGACGAGCATCCTGACAGCATCAACGATGTGGGTAATTTCACCTACGAACCAGGTGGCAACGGCTGGGTCGACGTACCCGCCAACTATCACAACGGTGCTGCCGGTATCGCCTTCGCAGACGGACATTCCGAAGTCCACCGCTGGACAGGCGGCCTTTCAACGGCTCCTTTCGTCATCACACCCGCCGGCACAGGAAGTCTTGGCGCAATTCGTGCCTACTGCAAAGCGGATGCTGATGCTCTTTGGTGGTCGCTGCGCACGCAACGTAAGGACAACATTACCGAGCAGTGGATTCGTAGCCAGTTCTAAGGCTTCTTCCATCGCTGCAACTTATCAACGCCCGCTGTTCAATCGGCGGGCTTTTTTATGTACCGCGTTCCCAACCCACCGGACTTCCCTCACATCTGAATGATCCACACGCTTTGTAACGCTTGATGTTCATTTATACCGCTTG
>JAQCFT010000258.1 GCA_027619545.1 Verrucomicrobiota bacterium
ACTTTTCTCGATGGCGTTCATTTTTTCTGCCATTTTACGATCGATCACCACGGGTTCGGCTCCGAGTTCAAATACCACATCTTCATCATCGGATGCGGCATCGAAATGATAACTGAACTCATTTTTACCGGATCGATTGGTAATCACGGCTTTGGCGGACTGCTCTTCACCTCCTCGAATGTAGGTGAGTTTCACGCTTTCCCCTGATTTCTTGGTGCGTAACAATACGACGAGTTGTTTGGGGGTGATCAGTGTTTGATCGTCGAGTTTGGTGAGAATGTCATACTGTTTAAGCCCTGCTTTGGCTGCGGGACTATTGAGCACGATATGTTCCACAGCCAACCCAATACCAGAAGCAAGGCCAAGTTGGGAAGCAACGAGTTCGGATACCTCGGAAACATGCACCCCCAACCAGGGGCCGGTGTTGAGTTGGGTAGATTTGTCGAGGGTATAAATGAAATCATTCCCATCTTCCGGTCTCCAAAGGAGTGTTTTGGATTCAACATTTTCCGTGTTCCCGGAATCAAAAGGCAGTTTCAACACGCGAGGCGGCTGTCCCGGAGTCCAACGCAATTCCTTTCCCTCGACGACTTGTGCGAGTTTGATTCCTTCCGGTAATTGGATCTCCTGCATGACTTCCGCGGCTTCCCCAACTTTCACCCTCCCCTGAGCCACAACTAATGCATCATCTGACAAGGTGGCGAATCCCTCGGCCACAGGAAGCCCTGTGATCTCTTTCAGGTCTTGAATTTCTTTCACTCCATGTTCAGGTGCATTGGAATGTTTAAAGGTACTCTGAGCCACAACTAATGAATCATCTGACAAAGTGGCGAATCCTGCGGCAACAGGAAGCCCAGTGATCTCTTTCAGGTCTTGTATTTCTTTCACCCCATGTTCAGGTGCATCGGAATGAGTGATGACACCGGAAGCTATGAATTTCCAGTTGGCTCCATGAGGATCAATGGCGAAAGCCGGAATCCGGGATTTCGGTTCGTTTTCGGCGCTATGCAACAACGGGGTCGCGATGGCAATGGCAACCAGAGCGGTTGCGACGTTTGTTTTCATCATTTTTATTACCTTTTGGTGGATGTTTATTGTTTCTCCGTCCAATGGACGGTCCTAGTAGGTGGAGACAGGTACCAGGACAAAATCTTCTCTAGGCACTTCCATGCGCATCCGGCCGCTTCCTTCTGCAGTGGGCCATTGGTAGGTATCGATAAATTCGTATCGAAGCCGCTTCATGGGAATGTTCCCGATGGACATCACGATGCCTTCGTCGTGCACGTTGGTGAGCCGCATATTGCGCTCCACCGTGGCTTCTTCCGGGGGTGGATTGTTGGAAACGGTTTGAATCTCAGGAGAGTGTTGATTCAAAACAGTTTCTTTTTCCGCTGGGAAGTGTTGCCTGGCTTGCGCGAGTTGTTCGGCCGATTGCCCTGGCAAATACACAGAGATCAGCCAGAGTCCTATCATCAACATAGCGGCAATGGACCACAAGACCGGACGCCAGGAACCGTCTTTACCTGCGGCCGGGTGAAGGATCGTGTCCTGTGCCTCTGAATTGGACTTGTCGTTGGAAACGGTCGACTCAAGGCTTTGTTCCAGACGATGGAGCGTTGCTTTGGACAGGGGCGCGGGTTGCAGGGCGCGGAGTTGTTGTTCCAGCGCGATGTCTTCGGGAGTTTGTTGATCTGAGAATTTCATGCGAATGAGGTCCTCATTTTTCTACGTAACGATTCTAGTCCGTATCGATACCGCGATGCAGCGGTGTTGGCCGGAATGTCAAGCACCTTGGCGATCTGGGCATAGGTCAGGTCGCCCCAGATTTTCAGGGTCAAAACTTCCTGGTATTTGTTTTCAAGCGATCGCACATGGTCTCTGAGTTCGGATTGTTGTTCCTCCTGATCCGGGTCCGCATCAAACCAGGCAGACCATGCCTCTGCCTGCCATTCCAGGTGTTGGGTTTCCCTCTGCATCCTGCGATCTTCCTTGCGGGCATGGTCAATGGCGCACTGACGCAGCGCGACGAAGACCTGGGCATCCGGCGGCAAAGTGTCACAAACTTCGTTTTGAGCGATGGCTTCCGACTCACCCGCACGACGTTTCCAGAGTTTCAATAAGGCTTCCTGGAACACGTCCTGGGCATCAGCTTCGGAGCGGGTCTGTTGACGGGCAAACAACAGGAAGCGCGGTCCTTTTTCCCGGATCCATCGCATCCATTCCTGTTGTTTGCCGTTGTTTGTCATGTGACCTGTTCCACCCATTATAGCGTCAGACCGGTTTCTTTTTGTCTAAAAAGTTTTGTATCCAGCACAAAAACTTGCTGGGATGCCCGCATGCGCCTGGGTTCAGGTGACGTATGATTAACTCTGGAGTGCTCCGAGACATCGGAGCTCTGGATAAGGTGCGAACCCAAAGCAGATAGACGAACATCCCCTATCGCTCTAACACCGAAACAGTTCTTTCTGTGGGCAAGGAAAGCGTGAAGGTATGCGATGTAGCATAGCGTTGACACGAGGCATCCAGAGCTCCGATGGCTCGGAGCACTCCAGAGGACCCACGGGGATTAGGGAAGGTTCAAGGCTGGCATGGAGTGTCTTTGGCGTATTTGTTTACCATGAAAGTAACACCGTAAATGGAAGAATCAGCAACATCGCCCTCCTCCGGGGGAGTGTTTCAAAATCTGCGCAAGACCAAATTACTGGTCATGCGCGGAGTGGGCTTGCTGGCATCCATTGTTCTGCTGTTCGTGATTTTTCGAAAACTGGAGCCCGGGGCTTTGCTAGAAACGCTGCGTCAGGCAAAATGGCGCTGGGTTGCCCTCTCTACGGGTATATTCGGGGTGCACATTATCTTCGCTTCCTACCGGTGGCACCTGATGCTGCGGTTGAGTCGCGCCACCATTCATCCGACAGCCACCTTGAGAGCGGTCTCTCTCGGGCATTTTTTCAACACCTTCCTCTTTGGGGCGGCGGGAGGGGATCTGGTCAAATCCATGATTTACGCACGTTGGTATCAACTCCCCCTTACCGAAGTGCTTGCCATGGCTCCGCTGGACCGGTTTTTCGGTCTGATGGGAGCGTTGATATTTGGATTCAGCATGCTGGGCATCGGATTTTTATCGGGTGGATTCAGCGCCTTTGACGGATCACAACTCAATGTGTTGATGTATTGGGCACTCGGCTTGGTCGGCGTGTTGGTGGTCGGTATGTGGGCTCTGCGACAATGGCATGGCAAGGGCACTTCCAAGTTTGGATTATTTCTCAATCACCTTCGAAAAGGTGGGGCCCTTCTCTGGAATCAGCCCAAGGCAGCCTTTAAAGCCGCGGCATCCGCCACCATCGTTCACCTTTGCCTGAGTTTGGTCATGTTGTTCAATCTGAAAGCCGTGAGTCTCGCGTCGTTCAGTTGGTGGAACGTGCTGTGGATATTTCCGGTCATTTCCATGGTATCAGGTATTCCGGTCAGTATTGGTGGGGCCGGACTGCGTGAAGGAACGGCGATGTTGCTGTTGGGACTTTATTATATTCCGAGTGAAGATGCGGTCACCGCTTCTCTTCTTACCTTGGGAGTGTATTTCGGATGGGCCTTCGTCGGATTAGTGGTATGGCAGCGAGAGGAAGGACGACAACAGAGAGCCAGGGCGCTGCCGGGGGACATGAGCGTTTCCATTGTGATCCCGACCTTGAATGAAGGAGACCAAATTGAACGACTCACAGACCAAATATGTCTTCATGCCGGCGATGCGGAATGGATTCTGGCAGACGGAGGCAGTACGGACGAGACATTGAATATCGCTCTGAAACATTCTTACAAAGTGGTCCGTAGCGCACCCGGAAGAGGGATTCAGATGCATGAGGGAGCCAAGGTGGCCAGTGGGGATTTGATCTTGTTCCTGCATGCCGATACCGAGCTGGAATCAGAGAGCCTGAACGCCATGAAGCGTGCCATGAACGACCGGCATGCGGTCGCTGGCGGTTTCTGGAAGCGATTCGATCGAACTCACTGGGCCATGACCGGGTCCCGGTTCCGATGTCTGCCGAGAATTTTATTGGGGCGGTATGTGTTTGCAGACCAGGGATTATTTGTGCGTCGCAGCGTGCTTGAATCCATCGGGGGTGTTCCATGTGTTCGCTTAATGGAGGAATTTGAATTATGCCGCAAACTCCGTCGCAAGGGACGCATAGTTTTGGCGGACTCAACCGTCACAACATCCTCGCGCAGGTTCCTTCAGAAAGGAGTGTTTCGTACGTACTGGCTGATGGGCAGGACCATGATACGTTATTGGTTGGGCGTTTCACCGGACAAGCTTGTGAAAGAGTATCATGGAGCGGTGGCAAAGAAGGAGTAGCTGTTGCCACGGCCGGCTGCATGGGGTAAGGATAGAGCCATGCGTTCGGGAGATGACAATTTTGATTTTGAAATGGTGGTGATTGGCGGGGGTAGCGCCGGATATGCTGCGGCACGCACCACTGCTGCCGCAGGTTTGAAAACCGCCGTGATCGACGGTGGACCGGAACTCGGAGGGCTTTGCATCCTGAGAGGATGCATGCCGACCAAAGCGTTGCTGTATGCGGCCGAGGTCAAGCACCTGGCGGATCACGGTGAGACCTGGGGATTGCAGATCCCAAAAGTCGGATTTGATTTCGGCAAGGTCATGGCGCGCAAGAATGCCATGATTGAAGATTTCGCCTCATATCGACGAGAACAATTGCATGATGGACGCTTCCAATTATTTCGATCCAAAGCACGATTTATCGATCCCCACACGCTGGCACTGGAAGACGGATCAACCGTTTCAGCTCGTTCGATCCTGATATCGACCGGTTCAACCGTCGCCCCCCTACCCCTGCCGGCTTTGAATTCCGCCCAACCTTGGACCAGTGATGACGTCCTCAAACTTCAGCGCCTGCCTGAGTCCGTCATTGTGTTGGGAGGAGGCCCCGTTGCGCTGGAACTGGCTCAGTTCTTCCTGCGCTTTGGGGTTAAGACCACCTTGATCCAACGCAGCTCGCACATCCTGAAACCATTTGATGAGGAGATGGCCAAACCATTGGAGGACGCTCTGCGTGCGGAAGGCATGCAACTCTTCACCGACACCCAGCTGGTTGACGGCGGCATCAAGGGTGGTCGTAAGTTTGTCACCTTCGAGCACAAAGGTAAAAACCAGACCGTATTCGCCGAGGCCATTTTGCATGGATTGGGCAGACGTCCGAATCTTGAAGGACTTGATCTGGAAAAAGCGGGTTTGGAAACCGTAACCCGGCGCATCCAGACCAATACTGAAATGCAGACCAAGGTGCCACATATCTATGCTGCGGGAGACTGCACGGGACCTCATGAAATCGTCCACATCGCCATCCAGCAAGGTGAGACCGCTGCATACAACATTATCCATGCTGACAAGAAAAAATCGATGGATTATCGCGTGCTCGTTTCCGTGGTGTTCACCGATCCGCAGGTAGCCATGGTCGGTTTAAGCGAGAAAGAAGCACGTGCGGCTGGAAGGAACATCGTCACGGCGGACTACCCATTCAATGACCACGGCAAGTCCATGATCATGGAAGCCATGCACGGCAGCGTCAAATTGATCGCCGATGCGCAGACGGGTGAATTGATCGGAGGCGCATGCACCGGACCGAACGCAGGCGACTTGATCCATGAAGTGGCCGTGGCAGTGCATCAACGCATGACCGCCGCAGAATTCGCCGCCGTGCCTCACTACCATCCCACCCTGGCAGAGATCTGGACCTATCCGGCAGAAGACATCGCCGATAAAATCGCCGGATAGCGCGAATTGAACACAGGAGGGGCAAGCTCTCCCGATAATATCGGGAATCCCACTTCAGACCTTGTAGCTATCGAACATGTATCACGCTGCGGTGGGAATGCCACAGGCCGACGAATACTGAAGGCTTCCCGCGTTCCACGTCTTTTGGTTAGGAGTGTTCTTAGGGAAAAGTATGGGACGAGGTGGCACTCGTCCCTCCATTCGGCAAACAAAAAGGGTGCCCAAGTGGACACCCTTTTGCATTTCAATGAAATGAATAAACCGCGTATCAAGCATCGGTGACAGCGCCGAGGTGGGCGGAACTGACAAGCTTGGCGTATTTTGCCAGGACGCCGCGCGTGTAGCGTTCTTTGGGGGCTTTCCAGGCTTTGCGACGCTTGGTGATTTCAGCCTTGGTCAGTTTGACGTCCAGCTTTCGTTTTTCGGCGTCGATCACGATTTTGTCACCGCTTTTCAGAAGACCGATCATGCCGCCTTCAGCTGCTTCAGGTGTCACATGGCCCACCACGAATCCATGACTACCGCCGGAGAAACGGCCATCGGTGATCAGGGCCACGTCTTTACCGAGTCCCTTGCCCATGATGGCTGAAGTGGGTGAAAGCATTTCACGCATACCAGGACCGCCCTTCGGTCCTTCGTAACGGATCACAACCACATCCCCCTTCTTGACTTTACCGCTCAAGATGGCTTTCAAAGCCTTCTCTTCAGATTCGTAAACCTTGGCGGTTCCTTCAAACTTGAGTCCTTCTTTGCCGCTGATCTTGGCAACGGCTCCGGTTTCGGCAAGATTACCGTAGAGCACCACCAGGTGACCATCCTTCTTGACAGGGTTGTCAAATCCTCGGATGACATCCTGACCTTTGGGATAAGGTTTTGCATCCGCAAGGTTTTCCGCAACAGTCTTGCCGGTCACAGTCAAGCAATCCCCGTGCAACAGCCCTGCATCGAGGAGCATCTTCATCAATGGTGTCAACCCTCCGATACGGACCAGTTCAGCCATCACATATTTGCCACTAGGTTTCAAGTCTGCCAGAACCGGCACTTTCTTACCGATACGGGTGAAGTCATTGATGCTCAATTTGACACCGGCGGCATGAGCCATGGCAAGCAAGTGCAACACGGCGTTGGTGGACCCGCCCAGAGCGGTCACGATGGTGATCGCGTTTTCAAACGCTTTCTTGGTCATGATATCGCGAGGACGAATACCCAACTTGAGCAGATTCATCACCGCAGCACCGGCACGCACACAATCGGAGCGTTTATCATCAGAAACAGCGGCCTGGGCAGAGCTGTTCGGCAAAGACATCCCGAGGGCCTCAATCGCCGATGCCATGGTATTGGCCGTGTACATCCCCCCACAAGAACCGGCACCCGGGATGGCACAAGCCTCCAGTTTGGCCAATTCTCGATCGGTCA
>JAQCFT010000259.1 GCA_027619545.1 Verrucomicrobiota bacterium
CCGCTTTCACCGGTCACCAACGTGCTGGTGCGTTCGGACTTTTGAAGCAACTGCACTTGCTTGAGAATGGCTGCAAATTGCTGACTATCGCCGATGATCCCGGCATAGCCCCAGCAATCCGCATCCTGATCGGCGATGATTTCCAATTGACGGGTCAGGTTCGCCGTGGCGCGTTCAGCTTGTTTACGTTCCTGAATGGCTTTTTCAAGTGCGATGTTTCGCTCCTGCAAAGCCCTTGTCAAACGGCCGACGCGCAAGTGTGTGTTCACTCTCGCGTGTACTTCGGCTTCGGAAAATGGTTTGCTTATAACGTTTGCCAGAAGTAATTTCAGAAAAAACTCTGCGCCACTGCGTCCCTGGCGCAGCGGGCGTGAGAATAAGAAGCAACAGCGAGCCGTTATGCGCACATACTTTTGGCAATCAGTATAGATAATCAATCCCGCCCGCTTCAAATCCTTCCACTTTATCTTCCGTTTCATTGAGTGCAGTGATGAGCCATATCCGGACGTTTTCCATCCCCGGCATGCGAATATCCAAAAAGACAACGTCGAACAATTCCGTTTCCCCAAACCCAACCGAATGTTGTTTTGGACAGCTGAATTGCCAGGGGGTTTCTTTGAGTGGTATTCTTGAAGAAGCATGCCATGAGGGACGGACCGGGATCCCGATGATGTCGGGAATCTACCTCCATACCTGCGCTCGATACCAGGTAGAACGTGCAGCTCCTGGCGCGTCCCTTGTGGTGTTCAAACTTCAATTCATTGCCAGTTTGGGAAGCCTTCGATTTTCAAAAGCCTATAGCATTTCTGAACAATTACGCCACAAGTGGCTGATCGTGATCCTGACTCATCGGGAGTCCAAATTCGGTCTTACCCACTCCATCAATCATGATACTCCACCGGATCTTGACCGTAGAATATTTGAAGTTCCCGATAAAGTTCTGGCCGATGATGTTTCAGCTGTTTGGATTTTTCAAAAAAGCATTCCGAAGCCACAGCGAAGAACTCTGCCGGATGCGTTGCGCCATATGCGTCCATGATGGCTTTTCGCCCCTTCTCTACACGATCCTGTAACCGTTCGTATTCCTCACTAAGAACTGATTTCCAGGCGGCATACCTGCAACGCGAACGCAATACCGGCAGTCCATTTGCAACACCATCCTCCTGATCCAGTTGATGGGCAAACTCATGAATCACGACGTTACGTCCATCATGCATGTTGGCAGCCCCATGCTTTGTGGATTCCCAGGAAAGCGAGACAAGTCCCTGCTCCCAGGATTGCCCGAGCACCTCATGATTGGATACCGTCACAATGCCTCCTTCAGAAATCTGTTCCGACGCAGCCGCATAGGAGCGTGGATAAACCAGAATGGATTTCAACTTGGAATACTCACGATCAGGATTCCCAATCAAAAGCAAGCAAGCCTGCGCAGCAATCAGAACCGGAACTTCCTCCGAAAGCTCAAACCCACGGCATCCTTCAAAATTTTTTTCAGCAAGAAATACCTGAACCAAATCCCTCAACCTGGTCTGGGCGTCGGCGGGCAGCTTTTGATACAACGGAAACTGACCTTCCAGAATCTTCAGATGAGATTCAGGGAAGGGTTTTGAACGGATTTTCTTCCTGCGACGCTGCTTTAAGAATTCGAAAATCATGTATAGGGAAAAAGCGCTGCAGTTTTATGAGGAGTCACGTTCACCGTTCGGCTTGACCAGAGGATTCCAACGCCTTCCAGTCATCTTCAGAAGCCGGAGCCTTTTGATTCTCCATCAGGATCAACCAGCGATCCTGACCCCTCTTCAACAACGCTTCAAAGTGAACAAAGGCCACCGACTGTTCCCCGTCAACTTCGGATGCATATCGAAAAATCCCGGTCTCGTGAGCCGTGGTCATATCCCCAACACGATGGCTGAACCGGAACTCAACGGACGTTTTCATCTTACCTGACTTGGTGTCCAGAATTCCTTGTTTCCAACGTGCTAAGGCTAGGCTCAATGGATAGCTGGATTGGGAACTGCCAGAGACCAACACACCCTCGGGATGACATGTCGCGGCATACCCCTCGAAATCGCCCTCTTTTACCGATCTTGAAACCTCGGCCCAATAGTCGTCCAGTTCCGCTTCGCGCAATGCGCCCAATCGTTGCTTGGCAGATGGTTTTCCCGAGCGCGCCCAAATGCCCCACACCCTCAAATACTCGGGGATCATCAAGGAACCATTTTCATTCAGGTCGAAAGCATTGAATACTTCCTTCGCCAAACTCTCGCCCAACACCGAATCGGTACGTGAAAGGAATTCGTTTTGACTGATGAATCCGTCCCGATCTTCATCCATGACTTGAACAATCCTCTTGGCCTCGTCGGTAATCACGCGATTCAACACATATTCATCCCTGGACACGAATCCATCACGGTCTTCATCAGCTGCATTAAAAATGCCACGACGAGCCATTGCATTCATATGAACACCGTTTTCGATATACTCCTCCCGGGAATGCCGCCCGTCGTGGTTCGTGTCCACTCGATCGAAATGCCGTATGTAGTCCAAATGATCAAGGTATTGAAGTCCCGATTCCAACTTTGCCCCCATTTGAGAGAGCACGTGTTCACATGAGACGCCGCCGATTTGATTTGATCCCCGCTGGGCACTCACACGCGAATCCGACAGCAGAAAGCATACTACCACCAGCACGATCCCATAATGGATACGGTTAAGCGATTTGTTGGCCGATTTCCGTGGCTGACAAAAACTTGGACTCACCATTGAATACTCCTAAATTTGGCGTCCCTCAAACGGCATCCAGTTTACCGGTGCTGTCAGCAAACGAATCCGACTCGACGCCGAGACGCTGCAGCATGGAAACGAATAGATTGGATAGTGGCCGATCCTCCTGAGTTGCTTTCTTTGTCCAGGGCTCAGGATCTCCCGGTTTCCAACCGCCACGGTAAGCTTCGGTACCGGCGTGGTTGAGATAGCGCCCATGTTCCAAGCCCATGTTGCGTCCGCCGGCCAGAATCAATGGATAGTTGCGCGACAAATGAAACGCGCTGGAGGCGGATCCAAAAAGCAACAGGGTATTGTCCAGCATCGATCCTTCTCCGGCAGGCTCGGCGGTTTGTTGAAGTCGTGTAATGAACTGTCCATACAATTCATGCAGGAAACGACAATAGGTTCCAAAATTCTTCCATCCATCCGGTTGCTTGGTCTCATGCGACAATTGGTGCGCTGCCGGAAAACCTATGGCACGGGATAGATGATCACTGATGCCAACCCCGTTCTCACGCCCGATCTGATACGTCGCCACACGGGTGGAATCCGTTTTGAATGCCAGAAAGATCAGCTCAAACATGGTCTGCAAATATTCACGCGGCTGATCCGGTGAGATCTCCAGATTCATGTGATCCACATTGACCGTTGGAAGCGGCGTGTTGATCCACTGTTTTGCTTTTTGAACTCTGAGTTCAGCTTCACGAACAGACTGCAGGTATTCATCCAGACTACCCTGATCATGCTTAGAAAGCTTTCTGCGCAGTTGACGGGCGTCCTCCAGCAGGTCGTCCAACGCGTTTTGACTTAAGGCGAGTCGTCGTGCTGCGTCGGTGTCATCTTTGACAAACAGCATGTCAAAAATACGCTTGGGACGATTCTCGGCCGGCACGGCGCGCCCCTGCCGATTGAACGAAATCGTATGAGCCCCTCGAGCCGTCCCCGTCCCCCCATCGGTGGACATCACCAGAGAAGCAAACCGCGTCTGATCACCGACATGGTCTGCATAGAATTGATCCAGAGAAATGGTGTTCTGATACTCCATGTCCCCTGTCCCGGTGGCCGCGGCGGTCAGGAATTGATCCGCATTGTTGTGTCCATGCACGTTGCGACCGGCGGGATGTGACAAGCCGGATATCACCGTCAATTCGGACCGCAAGGACTGAAGCGGTTCCATGCATTTGGTGAAGGTAAAATCGCTCCCGTTGCCGTGCGGAAACCATGCCCAATCCTGATAGGCGGGATCTTCCGGCAGCGGCATGGGGACTCCATCCGGGAAGTAAAAACATCCCAGGCGCCTGGGCTTATTCCCTGTGCCTTCACCTTTGGCCAATGAACCGGCGAAGGATTCGAAAAACGGCAGCGCCAGGGCCCAGCTCGTTCCACGAAGGAAACGTCGACGGTCCAGGGATTTCAGACTCAAGTATTGCATCGGTTTCATTTTGATAAGAATAAAGAACTCACAACCACTTGCTGCACCAGCGTGGCCAACCCATCCCCTTTCCGGCGCACCTTGGAGGCTATCTCCTGCACGCTGGAATGATCGGAGAAACTCAGCGGACGTCCCAACGCGTAAACACACATCTTGTGCGTCACCGCGAGTACAAACTGATCTTGGCGGCGTTCCAACAAAAAGCGTTTCAACCCGTCCATGCCATCCAAGCGTTCATTATTGAACAGACGACTGGTGGCGTCAACGGGCTTCCCGTTGATTTCTTCACGCCATTTACCGAGTGCATCAAAGTTTTCGAACGCAATTCCCCAGGGATCAATCTTCGAATGACAGGACATACAGGCAGGATGGTTGCGATGATCCGCAATGCGTTCCTTCAAGGTCATCTTCGCAATTTCGGGATCCGCCAGATCAATCTGGGGAACCGCCGGAGGTGGTGGAGGCGGAGGATCATTGAGAAGGCTTTCCAACATCCAGATCCCACGCTTGAGAGGATTGGAATCCATGCCACTGGCATTCATTGCCAGCAATCCAGCCTGAGTCATCAAGCCGCCACGCCGATGAGCAGGTTCAAGCGCGACACGTCGAAAATCATTCCCGTAAACACCGGCCAATCCATAGTGACCAGCCAGTCGCTCATTAACCATGGTATAGTCGGCATGAATGAATTGAAGTATCGACTCATTCCCCTTTAACACTTCCTGGAAAAAGAGAATCGGTTCCTGCTGCATGGCTTCCTTCAGTTCGTCTCCCATCCCATTTTTGGGGTTCACAAAATCCAACAGCTGCATATCGAGCCACTGCCGCACGAAATGTTTGGCAAAGCGGTTTGAACGCGGATCCTTCAACATCCGTTGCACCTCCCCGGTCAACATTTCAGGTTGGTGCAACACACCGCGATCCGCCAGATTCAGCAAGCGTTCATCGGGAACACTACACCACAAAAACAAAGACAAACGAGTGGCCAATTCATGGTCGGTCAAAGGCTGAACACCTGATGATTGATCGGCAAACCCGCTCTCCTCCTCCCGGGCGACATACAGAAAATGGGGCGAAGCCAAAACCGTCGCCAACACTTCGACCATCGCTTCCTCGAATGTCTCACATGTATCCCGCATGGAGTGGAACAACCGTAGCTTACGATCCAACTCATCCCCACTGACAGGACGACGCCAGGCGCGCGGGATGAATGCGGTCAGGATTTCTTTCGCATACACCGGTTCATCTTCCCGGTTCGGGCTATCGAAAAAAATGCGTTTGTGCGACGCGGGTGGCCATTTATCGTAAACAGGGGCGATCACCTCCACATAATCCAATTGAATTTCCCCCTCTGAAACCGAACTATTGACCAGACGAATGTGCTCGGAGGGGCTGGGCATTGAACCCATGGGCGAGGTTTTGCGCACTGAATTACGCGGATAGATATCACCGAGAGGAATGTCCCATTGATAGATCTGAGGGGATTCCGGTGAAGCGGTCACCAGAATGTCCTCTTCACTCACCTTCATCAGCGCACGCCCTTCATTGCTGGCCTGCCATCCGAATTCAAGCTGCATGCTCGGATCACGCTTCAAGTCCTTCGGTGATCTCGAAGCCCGCACCCGAACACGCATCATCCCTTCATCGGGCAATAGATTCCCCAACTCCACCACCAACTTTTGACTTCGGTTTACCCCGGGAGGAAGAATCGCGACGTGTTCAAAGGAATCGGGAAAATCTGCACGCGTATCCGAGGGTTTAATCGCATATTTTGCTCCGCCATAATTCCAGGAATGCTGTGCAATCCGACCCGTTGTCAAATCTTTGTAGTAGGCACCCCAATGAGGGCGTTTGAATTCGTTAAGCAGTTTTTCGGTCTCCAGCTTCAACTGTTCAGGATTATCCTTGAAATCAGATCGCACCTTCTCGAGTTTCGCTTCCTGTTCCTCCCATTTCTCACGACTGGCCTCCTTCATGGAGACACCCCAGTAAAGTGCGGATGGTTGCGAACCATGAACCGTGGCGCGCATCAGAGCCTCCCTCGCCAGTCGTCGATACGCTTCCAATTGAACAACGGACACATGAAGGATGTCCGAACTGTTTTGGAATCCATCCTCAGAATGAGCCTCAGGCGGCAGATCCCTGGCAAACTCCCAAGGCAACCCCAGCAGATCCTGCAGGGCGTAATTGTATTCATAACGCGTCATGCGCCGAAATGACGAATGCCCCCCGGTGGCCCTTCGGACGACTGAAGCTGTCCTGATTTCATTGGCAAACCATTCCATGACCTTCCCTCGATCCTCCCCTGACAATTCGGACTCTTCGGGAGGCGGCATTTCACCATTCGCCAATGCAGCCTGAACATCCAGCCACCAATCCACATCATTCCCTTCCAGAAGATTCGGATCCAAAGTATCGATTCGAAACCGCCCCTTGGATTTGTCGGGACCATGACAAGGAACGCAATGTTGATTCAGAACCGGAAGTATGTCGTCTCGAAAGGCATCTAACTGAGGTTTCGGAACCAGATCCCCTTCCAATTTGAAGCTTTGATCCACCAACGTTGAACGCCGGGCTCCCTCCAACTTGAGTTGATCAAAACGATCATTATCCTCGGCAGCAATAAAACATACCGTCCCCATAAAGAGCGCCACACTCAAGGGGAGGATTTGAATGTTCATCATCTGATTCACACCAAACTCCTAGCAGAGACCTTCTTGCTTGTCACGAAAAGCTATGAGTATCCAGTGCTCACACGTTCCTGTAATTCCGGCTGCAGGAAACCAGACCCACTATCAAAGTCCGGCCTGCACAGGAAGATATCAAAAATCACACTCCTCCTCAATGCCTTCCCATTCGTAATGAGAAGGTCTGGGGTTCGACTCCCCATGGCTCCACCAAATCCTCCCGTTTTTCGCTCCTTTATCCCACTTTTTAGCTGTGAAGGGCGGCCGAAAAGTGCAGCGGGGGGCAGTTGAAAAGTGCGGCACTTG
>JAQCFT010000260.1 GCA_027619545.1 Verrucomicrobiota bacterium
GTGAGTCGGGTGCTGAGAAAGTCATCGAAGCCATTGACGGATCAGGACTTCAAGGACGTGGTGGCGCGGGATTTCCAGCCGGTTTCAAATGGAAGAGCGTGCGCGGGCAGGCAGAGCCGGTTCGGTATGTCGTGCTGAATGCCGATGAAGGTGAACCCGGAACATTCAAGGACCGTGAAGTGTTATTACGGCGTCCGGACAAGGTCCTTGAAGGATTGGCCATCGCGGCCTGGACGGTCGGGGCCAAGGAGGTCTATTGCTATTTGCGGGGAGAGTTTGAAGGTCCCTGGAGAGTGTTAAGCGCGGCGATGCAACGCGTTGAAGAAGCGGGATTGTTTCCTGGTATTCGATTTCATTTACACGCAGGTCAGGGAGCATATATTTGCGGGGAAGAGACGGCATTGCTGGAAGCGCTGGAAGGAAAACGTGGACTCCCCCGGCTCAAACCTCCTTTTCCCACCGAGCAGGGATTGTGGGGCAAGCCAACCCTGATCCACAACGTCGAAACCATCGCCTGTGTTCCGTCCATCATTCAGCGCGGTGGAGATTGGTTCAAGCAACTCGGACGCACCGGCGCCGGCAGCAAACTTTACTGTGTGAGTGGTCACGTGAAACATCCCGGCGTGTATGAAATGCCGTTGGGAGTGACCTTGGACGAATTGGTGGCGGAGGCCGGAGGTTATGAAGGAACCTTGAAATCATTTTCCCCGGGCGGCGCCAGTTCAGGCTTTCTGCCTGCGTCTGAGCGGACACGGCCATTGGATTTCAAGACCCTTTCGGAGGTCGGATCGATGCTGGGATCGGCGGGGGTGACCGTTTTGAATGACACCGTCAACATGGCCTGGGCTGCGCAATCACAGTTGATCTTTTATGAAGCGGAGAGTTGCGGGCAGTGTGCGCCCTGCAGAATCGGAACCCGGTTTCTGCGCGAAAACCTGGACAAGCATCTGGCTCGTTCCAAAGATACACAGAGCCCCGATCTGCAGCCACTCGAACACGTGGCCGATGCCGCCTGGGAAATGAACGAAGGTTCCATTTGTGGTTTGGGGCAGATCGCCGCGTTGCCGCTCACCAGTGCCATGAAATATTTTCCTGAAGACTTTGAATGAACATTTAGACGCCAGCCATGACTGAAAATACAGCCATCCTGAATGGACATGAAATCCGGTTTGAACCGGGGGATACCATTCTTACCGCCGCCGAACGCATGGGGGTCGACATACCGACCTTATGCCACGACCCTCGTCTGAAACCCGCCGGGGCTTGTCGTACCTGCCTGGTCGAAATTAAAAAGCGCCCCAAACTCGCGCCCGCCTGTGCCACAGCCTTGACGCCCGGGATGGAAATCGTCACGCACAATGAACGTATCGAACGTCATGTGCGGACCTTGCTGGCCTTGTATCTCACCGACCATGCCGTCCACGGGGAAGCATCGATCGTCAGCGAGCAGGGTACGGGCAACAAACTCATCGATTTGGCGCGGGCTTATGATGCGCCATTGGATTGGCCGTCGCTGGACAATATCCGTAAAGGCCGTCCTGAGGATGTGAATCCTTATGTGACGTTCCAGCCGGAAAAATGCATCGCCTGCGCGCGCTGCACCCGTTACTGCGCCGAGGTGGAAAGCGTCTCTGCCATCACCATGGCCGAACGCGGCAGTCGGACCACGGTTTTTACCGCCGATGGAAGATCCTTGATGGACACCACCTGTGAACTGTGTGGGGGATGCATCGATACCTGTCCGACCGGTGCCATGACGGAAAAGAAACCTCTGCTCGCCCGGGTGGATTCCTCCAAAGCACTGAAAAAGGTCCGCACAACCTGCAATTACTGTGGCGTAGGATGTCAGATGGATCTGAATGTCGATCCGGATGGCAATGAGGGACGCGGTAAAGTGGTCAAAGTCACAAGCCCTCCTCCAGGAACCACCACCAATGACGGCAACCTGTGTGTGAAGGGAAGATTTGCCTACGATTTCATTGATCACAACGAACGCCTCACGACGCCTCTGGTGCGCGGGGAAGATGGTAAATTGCACGAAGCCACTTGGGATGAAGCTTATCGCAGGGCGGCAGAAGGATTGATCAAGGTGTCCACTCAGCATGGACCGAATGCCCTGGGTTTTGTTTCCTCTTCCCGGTGTACGATGGAGGAAAATTACCTGATGCAGAAAATGTCCAGGGCGGTGTTCCACACGAACAACGTCCATCAGTGCGCGGCGACGTGACACGCTCCCACAGTGGCCGGTCTGGTCACTACCTTTGGTGCGGGTGCGATGACAAACTCGATTAATGAGATCCGAGGAGCAGATTTTCTGTTCGTGATCGGCAGCAACACGACCGAGGCTCATCCCATCATTGCGATGGAAATGAAACGAGCGGTGCATCGTGGCGCGAAGCTGGTGGTGGCGGATCCGAGATCGATTGATCTGACACGACTTGCTCATCGTCATCTCAAACTGACGCCAGGAACGGACGTCTGGTTGTTGAACGCCATGGCGCATGTGATCCTGGTGGAAGATCTCATTGATCCGGTTTTCATTGAGCAACACACCGAAAATTTCGAAGCCATGCGGGAAGAGGCTTTGAAATATCCCCCCGAAGAAGCGGAAAAAGTGACCGGCGTGCCTGCCGAGGACATCCGTGCGACGGCGCGTGAATACGCAACAACAGACAAGGCCGGGATCTATTACACGCTTGGCATCACGGAACACACCCATGGTACGGACAACGTCTACTGCCTGGCCAACCTGGTGCTCATGACCGGACACTTGGGAAAACCTTCCTCCGGTATGAATCCGTTGCGTGGGCAGAACAATGTTCAGGGTGCGAATGATGCGGGTGCCACACCTATTTTTTATCCGGGTTATCAACGTGTGGATGATCCGGAAGTGCAGGCCAAGTATGAGGCTGCGTGGGGAACCGAGCTTTCGCCTGAACCGGGAATGAATCTTAATGTCATGATGAAAACCCTGGGCAAGGGCATCAAGGGGATGCTGGTCATGGGCGAGGACATCGTCATGTCCGAACCCAATACCGCCAAGCTAGAAGCGGGTTTGAACAACATGGAATTTCTGGTGGTACAGGACATCTTTCTGAACGAAACAGCACGTTTTGCAGATGTTGTTTTTCCTGCTTCTTGCTTCGCCGAAAAAGACGGCACCTTCACCAATTCCGAACGACGAGTTCAGCGTGTCCGCAAAGCGGTGGAACCACCAGGGGAAGCCAAGGCTGATTGGTCGATTCTGCAAAATCTTGCCAACGCATGTGGCGCGGGGTGGAATTACCGTCATCCGTCTGAAATCTATGCTGAACTGGCACGCTATGCTCCACGGTTCAGTGGGATCAGTCATGATCGCATCGAGAAGGAGGGTGGGATTCAATGGCCTTGTCCAGATTCCGATCATCCTGGCACGACCTATCTTCACAAAGGCGGCGTGCTGAGGGGGAAGGGATTGTTTACGCCCGTCACGTACCGTCCTTCGGCTGAACTGCCAGACCAGGACTTTACCTTGATTTTGTCCACAGGACGCACGCTCTATCACTACAATGCTGCGACCCAGACACGCAGGGAACCGGGACCCCATGGTAAACAACCGGAAGCATTTGTTCAGATTCATCCAAAGGATGCGGGGAGTCGTTCCATTGAACATGGGGCGAGTGTGGAAGTGAGATCCAGGCGCGGGACCATTCAGGCAAAAGCTGTCGTGACACGGGATGTGCGTCGCGGATGTGTCTGGATGCCCTTTCATTTTGCCGAAGCCAAGGCCAATACCCTGACCAATGATGTCGGGGATGTGATTACCGGGACGGCCGAATACAAGGTCTGTGCCGTGGAAGTGGCGGCGGTCCATGTGTGAGCCTTCCAAGGGAATGATTTTTTGGACTGCGGTGGTCACGACACCGCTCTGGATGCTTTAGGAAACGTAATCGTTCCCGACTGCTTGTCTCGTACCATTGCCTCTTGACGGAAGTTTTTCATCTGAAAACCCACGCTTTTGGCAATTGAAGTTGGCCAGGGTATGCGGACCGTATTCAGAGCGGTGATGTTGTTTGCCGCAGATTGGAATGCGTGCAGTTGGGTGGGGGCAGTGATTTTTTGTTGCTTGTTCCGCCGGGCTTTTAGCGGTAACCTCCACTCCAATTCCCAATCACTCATGAAACGAAAACAGGCATTTACTTTGATTGAACTTCTCGTTGTGGTGGCCATTATTGCCATCCTGGCCTCCATGCTTTTACCCGCTCTGGCCGGGGCCAAAGTTTCCGCGAGAAAGGTGCTCTGCATGAATAATCAAAAGCAGATTTCGCTGGCGACCATCATGTATGGGGACGATTTCAACGGTTACTTTCCGCCTGCGACCAATTCGGACCATACGGACTGGATCAAGAATATGATTCGGGCCGGCTATTTCGAAAGCTTGAAATCTTTTGAAGATCCCGCCGAACACGAGGGCCCCCATGATCATTCAAAATTGCGCAAGGTCACTATGCGAATGGATAATGGTGAGCGCGAGGAATTCACCGCATCCTACGGAATTAACGAGCGATTGGCAGGACCGAATGGTGTGAAGATGCCCAAATTTCAAACCGTTCCGGAGCCGACTTCCAATTTCTTTTTTGGATGTTCGACCTATTTTATCGCGCCCGACTGGGATCATGAGCGTGTTTACAATGCCGGTGGACCGCATCCGATTGGTTCGACCATCAACCCTCCCCAGAAAGAGTATGCCCGGCATGGTTCAGGGAGTGGATCCAAACCCGGTAGCGTGATCACTTATGTGGACGGGCATTCCAATTTCGAAAGCCAGGAGTTCATTCAAAAGGACCTGCAATGGTTCCAGGGGGATTCACGTCGGTAGTTCTTGACAGGATCGACAGGATAACCCGGATGCATATTTGGCGTGGGATTACCTTTCGAGGATATGTGCCATGATGTGTCTTCCTTATCCCAGGATAATGCTGCGCAGTTTTTGATGGGCACTTGGCATGGGGTGGGCTTTGAGGGTTTTTATTGTTACCCATTTTCCATCCGCAAGTTGGGAGGAAGGTTTTTCTGTCAGGGAGCCTTCAAAGCAATGGAGAGTGATGCGGTGGTGGGTGATCGTGTGCTTGATGGTGGTTAGAATGCTGAAGGTTGAAACTTGGATGCCTTTTTTCTGCAATGTCTCCAGACAGAATTGTAATGCTTCTTCAGGACTCATGATGACTGGCGAATCCGTGTTGTAGAATTCCCACAGTCCTTCGTTGTGTTCATCGGTGCCCTTTTGTTGCATCAGATATCGGTCATTGTATTTCAGGACATAAACAAAACGTTGTTGCTGAACCACAGCTCTACGTTTCGGCAGGTTGGGTAAATTGGCTACTTGTGACGTCATGTTGGCACCACAGGTTTTACTGAGAGGGCATTTGTTACATTGGGCGAGATTGCCCGGCAGGCAGATGGTGGCTCCCAGTTCCATGATGGACTGGTTGAGGTGACTGCAATTGCCGGCGGTTCTCGGGCGCATTAAATCGGCTTGATGTACCCAGTGATCTGCCAGACCCCACAACTGGTTTTGAGTCTCACGGTCTTTCGGATTGGATTTGATGCTGTAATAGCGTGTCAACACGCGAATGACATTTCCATCCAGAATGGGTTTCGGTTGATCAAAGGCGATGCTGGCAATGGCTCCAGCGGTGTAGGGACCGATGCCTGGCAGGGATAGGATGGTTTCATGATCTTGTGGGAAATTGCCTTGATACCGGTCGCATGTCATCTTCGCCGCCTTGTGCAGCATGCGTGCCCTTCGGTAGTATCCAAGTCCTTCCCAGAGTTTCAGGATGGTTTGCTCTGATGCTTCGGCCAGTGCCTGAATTGTTGGGATTTCTTTCATCCAGCGTTCCCAGTAGGGAATGACCGTGGTCACCTGGGTTTGCTGCAGCATGATTTCCGAAATCCAGATGGCGTAGGGATCGTGAGTTCTGCGCCAGGGCAGATCGCGTGCATGGGTTCGATACCACTTTAAAAGGGGGCGAACACAGTCTTTTTGAATGGTCTTGTTTGCCTTTTGCATCCGGGGTTTCTATGCTGACCGCTTCATGACGGCCAAACCGATCACCACCTATACGTGCAAACTGACATCCGGGCAAGCGGACAAGCTCCGTGGCGTGCTGGAAGCTCAGGGTTATGTTTTTCGAGAAGTGCCTTATTCGCAATTCGCCGGAGCCAAGGACAAACTGAATGTGGTGTATTACACCTCTGGCAAACTGGTGGTGCAGGGGAAGGGGACGGATGACTTTGTTCGTTTCGTGCTGGAACCTGAGATTCTCGGTGAAGCACGTCTGGGCTATGAAAACGTCCTGGATCCGTCGCGTCTCGATCCCCGTATCGGTATCGATGAAAGCGGAAAAGGTGATTATTTTGGTCCGCTTTGTGTGGCGGGCGTTTATGTGAACGGGGACATGATCGATCACCTGGAACAGGCCGGTTTGATGGATTCCAAACGCATCGGCAGCGACAAACGGATCCAGGTGCTTGCCGATGTGATTCGCAAAACGCCCGGCTGTCATTACACTGTGGTACCTATCGGGCCGGAAGCTTATAACCGCCTTCAATCCACCATGCGTTCTGTGAATGCCATCCTGGCATGGGGGCATGCACGCGTGATTGAAAACCTGATGAAGAGGAAGGACATGATGAAGCCCGCTCCGGTGCGGGCGATCAGTGATCAGTTTGCGCGTTCCAAGTCAACCGTTGCTGATGCGCTTATGGCCGGGGGACGTGAAATCGAATTGGTTCAGCGGCATAAGGCTGAATCCGATCTGGCCGTTGCGGCCGCGTCTATTTTGGCGCGTGATGCGTTTGTCCATCGCATGCACCAGTTGTCCGAAAAGTATGGCATCGAAATCCCGAAAGGAGCCAGTCAGCGAGTCATTGAGGTCGGTGCCGAGTTGGTGAGACGACATGGTGAAGCTGTCTTGAATGAGGTTGCCAAACGACATTTCAAGACGACACAGAAAGTGTTGGATTCCGTTACCTGAGTTGGAAGGAGATCGTTTTTTTGAACCGCAGATTTCGTAGATTCACTCAGATTTTTTGAGTAAAACTCAATGACGACGTATTTCAATCAGCCCGTAAAGCCCCGTTGTCCACCTGAGCAATCTGAAATCTTATTTCC
>JAQCFT010000007.1 GCA_027619545.1 Verrucomicrobiota bacterium
GCTTGAGCAGCGATTCGGTGGGGGTATGTTTTGACTTTGGAAACAATCTATCCTTGCTCGAAGATCCCCACGTGCAGGCGGAGGCCTTGGCTCCATTCGTTATCACAACCCACCTGAAAGATATGGGGGTGCAGGAGTATGAGGATGGTTTTCTGCTGAGCGAAGTGCCATTGGGGGAGGGGTTGCTTGATCTGAAAAAACTTTGCGATCTATGTGAGGCATCCTTTCCGGATGTTCAGTTCAATCTGGAAATGATCACGCGAGATCCTTTGAAAGTCCCGGTCTGGCGCGAGGATTACTGGTTGACCCTGCAGGATTTGCCTGCCGTCGAACTATCCCGGATCATGGCTCTCGTAAAGAATAATCCTCCCAAGAAACCTTTGCCCATCGTGAGCGATAAAACCGACGGGGAACGTTTGGCCTATGAGGAGGCCAATGTACGCGCCTGCTTTGCATACGCGAAAGAACATTTAGGATTATAAACCGATTAGCAGATTGAGAATCATGTCAGATACAGTGAAGAATTTACCCGGAATCAAACAGTTTCAACTCGACGGACAGGCCGCCATTGTCACCGGCGGTTCCAAAGGACTCGGTCTCGCCATGGCCGCGGGGCTGGCATCCGCTGGAGCCAATGTGATGTTGGTTAGCCGGCACCTCGATGAAGCTGAATCGGCGGCGTGCGAACTTGCGGATGGTTTTGGGGTTCAGGCCATCGGTTTTCAGGCGGACGTAACCGATCAGGCTCAATCCGAAGCCATGGTCGCGGAAGCTTTGGCGCGGTTTGGAAGGGTGGATATTCTCATCAACAGTGCAGGCATCAATATTCGCGGCGCCATTGATGCGGTGACCGCGGACGAATTCAAACAGGTCATGGACATCAACGTCAATGGCACCTGGCTGGCATCGCGTGCTGTCACGCCGGTGATGAAGAAAGCTCAATATGGTCGCATCATCAATCTGGCCAGTGCCCTTGGATTAGTCGGAGTGGCCAATCGAACGCCTTATGCGTCGAGCAAAGGGGCTGTTGTCCAAATGACCCGCGCCCTGGCGCTTGAACTTGCTGACCAGGGAATCACCGTCAACGCTATTTGTCCCGGACCTTTTCTGACCGAAATGAACATTCCCATCGCCGATACGGAAGATGGAAAAAAATTCATCGTCGGAGCAACGGCTCTCAAACGTTGGGGACGCCTTGAGGAAATTCAGGGATCAGCGATTTTTCTGGCCAGTCCATCGGCGAGTTATGTCACCGGGAGCATGCTTTCTGTGGATGGAGGGTGGACGGCTCAATAGTTCCTTTCCAGCAGTTCAAAGTTCATTGACTTTAATGCGGAAAAAGGCCTTCTCCTGATCCATGGATTCGAGGTCCACGGACTGTTCGGCTTCCGATGCCGGGAAGAAAAAGGCATTTTCAGATATATCCAGAGTGTTCCACGAGTCCGGATCTCCCGGAGTTTCCGTCCATTCCACTTCTATATAACGATTGGGCACCCCGGGAATTTCCATGCTCACCGTTTCACCTGTTACCGTAAAACTGAGTGAGAGATTGTCTTCATCGTCGAGAGGATTGGTTCGCGTCAGAGATTCATAAAGGTTTGAAAATCCATCTTCATCCGGATCCTCGGTCAAAGCCGCATCCGGATGGTTCAAGTCATCAAAATACTGAGCGGCCCACTCCGGGTAGGTATGGGGTTTGGAGAGGTCTTCGAGTATCCAACGTTGAATGAGTTCGATGGCGTTGTGGTCCAGTTCGGTGCTGCCCAGTGGAGGCATGCGTTCGATTCCGTTTTGCGCGATGCGTTGGAGCAAAATGGATTTGGAGGGATCTGATCGGTGAACCAAACGCGCACCGGTCACGTTCATATCGTTGTACGGCCGGACGTCGATCAATTTCGTTTCGGCGTTTGAGACGCGTAAGGTGGCGTTCCAGTGAAGTCTGGATTTGCTGGTGAGTCCTTCGTGGCAGGCTTCACAGTTGGCGGCAAGATAAGATCGCACCCGGTAATTGAGGCTCGCTTCTTCATTGTCGGCAGTAACCAGCTTTGGGAGGAGTTCGGCCGAAGAAGCAAATGGAGGGATCAGTATCTCGGCCTGGTTCAAAGCGTCCAGCTGGTTATAGGTTTCCTGTCCGTGTGTCACTTCCCTGTTCAGTTGCGGCGTGTTGAAACCAAGAGCAAATCGACCGTGCCTTCCTTTCGCCTTGAAGGCCGGGCCGCCATTGTGACAGGCCATGCAGTCATGTCGGCCTGGGTAATGCCATTCCTGATCGCGAAGCTTGCCGTTTTCCTCAATCTGTATGGTCTCCTTCCATCCGGTTGGTGGCACCAGTACCGCATCATCCTGAGTTTCGTTCCACCTGTAGGTCAGGCCGTAAAAGCCGCCCAAGGAAGTGATTACCAGGAAACGAGTTTCAAGTCGGCGCTTGGTACTCGGATCGCCTCTGCGAAGTTCCAGGTCGAAATGCTTCATGAAAACCGTGCCGGGTGGGAATCCCCAGGTGTCGTTTTCCCTGAAACTGATCGCTGTTTTCTTGTCGGCAAAACTGATCCATCTGGATTTGATGGCGTAGTCTGACCAAAAAGGAACATTGATCTGGTAAGGGACAAAGCTCGGATCGATGGTGAACGATGCGGTGTCCCGAAGGGCTCCCGTTTCAGAAAGCAAATTTGGGATATCGTCAAAGTCGTTTTCCTCGGGTGGGACAAATTGTTTGATGCGGCCTTCGACCATGTCTGCCAGCAGGATATTGTCATCGGCCGGATCAATCGCAATGTCAGCAATGTGATGGTCCAGTGAAAACCATTCAATCGGTGAAGTGCCGGCATCGGTCAGTTTGACCCGGCCTATCCACCCACCAAAGTAATCCGAAAACAAGATGCAGCCATCCAGGTCTGGAAACTTTGTGCCGCGATAAACCGTCATGCCTGCTATGTCGTTTCCGTCCTCCCGGCCATATTCAGCCAACGGATCGAGGAATGAATGATCTCCCGGACTGATGGTGTGGTTAGGTGGGCCTTTTAAACTTCCTTCGCGGTGCGGCCAGCCGTAGTTGCCGCCGGCAATGATTTCATTGATTTCTTCACGTGTATGATCGCCGGTGTCGCCTGAGTAAAGTTTGCCTGTGAGTGGATCAAACGCAAACCGCCATGCGTTTCGCATTCCGATGGCATAGAATTCAGTGCGTAGTTTCTCTGTGTCCAAGGTTGATCCACCGTATGATTCGATTCCGACAAAGGGATTATCGGCTGGGATGGCATACGCATCCGATGCTGCGGGATGGGGGGAAGGGGGCAGGTTGCCTTCTCGTTTGTCGACATCAATGCGAAGCATGCCGGCAAAGAAATTTTCGGTTAATTTTTGACCGTTTTCGAAAAGATCATAAAACTGGCCTTCATCACCAATGGTCAGATACAGATAACCGTCGGGACCGAACAACATCCCTCCGCCGTTATGATCCACGTGGCGATCGGGTTGATTGATGAGTATTTTTTCTGATTGCTTCAGCCCCTGACGAATGTTGTTCGGGTCAACATTGAATTCTGACAGACGATTGAAATACTGCCATGCTTCTCCCCTTTTTTCTGTGGCACAGTAGTAGACAAAAAATCGACCATTGATTTCAAAATTTGGATGAAAGGCCAATGAGAGTAGTCCTGATTCTGAAGAGTTGTAAACGCGGTCGGTGATGTCCAGGAAGTTTGTTGCTTCGGAGGGTTCGGATTGATCTGTTACAAATTTGATCCGACCGACTTTTTCCACAACGAACAATCCATCTTCGTAACTTGATTGAAAAACAACTTGAATCGGTTGGTAGAAACGAAGATTCGGAAAACGATCTTTGGTGGCGTAATTCAACCATTTAGGTACGTCTGGAAACTTGAGCGCGGTATTGGGAACAATCTTGTCCCAAGGTGTGGACGCTCCCCATCCCTGAACAGATATGCAAGCCAGCAGCATCAGAGTTGTAATTGGGTGAACGAAGTTGCCGCGTATTAGGGTGCCCCAAGTCATGGGAATTACGTTTAAGCAAATGCGGTACGAGTTCAAACCTTAACTTGCCTTATTGACGCACTTTGACCCTGAAAAAAGCTTTGCTCAGATCCGATTTCTCCAGATCAAGGGTTCTGGGAGCTGACGAAGCCGGAAGGAAAAAGCCGTTTTCCTGCACATTCAGGAATTGCCAGGAACTCGCAATGGAGGGTGTTTCCGTCCATTCCACCCACGCATACCGGTTGGAAAGTCCGGGAAGTTCCAGACTCAACTTGTTGCCTTCCCGCCTCATCTTCACCGCGTAAAAATCTTGAGGGTCCAGAGGATTGGAGAGCGTCAAAGCTTCAAAAAAATTCCAAACCCCATCGCCATCGGGATCTGAAAACAGGAAGGATTCCGGTGATGCAAGGTCGTCGAAGTAGAGTTGAGCCCAATCTGCATAGGATTGAGGTTTGCCGAGATCTTCGAGAATCCAGCGTTGGATCAAATCGATGGCGGTGTGATCCAGCTCAGAGCTGCCAAGGGGCGGCATTCGCTCAAGGCCATTGCGGCTGATGCGTTGCAGCAGGATGGATTTGGTGGGATCGGATCGATGGATCAGTCTTCCCCCGGTGATGCCCAGGTTGTTGTAGGCCGAGTGGTCGATCAGTTTTACCTGATCATTGGCAGCCCGGAAAGTCGCATTCCACGAGAGACGCGCCGTTCCTGCTATCCCTTCGTGACAGGATTCACAGTTGGCGGCAAGGTAAGATCGGACGCGGTAATAGAGACTGGCTTCTTCATTGTTGGCGTCAACCAGTTTCGGCAGAAGGCCGACGGGTTTGTCCAATGGAGGGGTGAGAATGCCGGCTCGGTCCATGGCGGCGAGTTGGTTGAATGAGTCTGTTCCGGTGTGTATTTCCTTGTTCAACTGTGCCGTGCCGAATCCGAGCGCGTAACGGCCAAATCGGGTGGGTGAAAGAAACCCGGGCCCCCCGTTGTGGCAGGTCATGCAGTCGTGACGTCCCGGATAGTGCCAGGTTTGTTCACGTTCCACGTTTTCTTCACGTATTTGAATCGCCTCTTTGAGTCCGTCTGGAGATATCAGTATCGCGTCGTCTTGTGTTTCATTCCATTTGTAGGTCAGACCGTAGAAGCCCCCGAACGCGGTGAGAACCAGAAAACGGGTTTCGAGTCGTTTTGCGGTAGCACGATTTCCCCGCTCAAGTTCGAGGTCAAAGTGTTTCATGAAGACAGTGCCCGGAGGAAAGCCCCAGGTATCTTCTTCGTGATAGTTTATTTTGGCCTCGGAACTCGAAAAGCTGATCCACCTTGATTTGACGGCATGGTCCGACCAAAAAGGGACATTGATCTGGTAAGGGATGAAGCTTGGGTCGAGCGTGAATGTTTTTGTGTCGAGGAAAGCACCCGTTTCGGACAGCAGCGTTGGGATGTCTTCAAAGTTGTTTTCAGAGGGAGGGATAAATTCTTTGATGATCCCTTCCATCATGTCCACCAATAGAATGTTTCCGTCTGTAGGGTCGATGGTCATGTCGGCGATATGCACATCCCAGGCGAACCACTCTATGGGAGAAGGCTCTTGTTGGTTGATTTTGGTTTTCCCGAGCCAGCCTCCGTAAAAGTCGGAGAACAGCACACATCCGTCCAACTCGGGGAAAGCAGTGCCTCTGTAAACAGTCATGGCTGCAATATCATTGCCATCCTCCCTGCCATATTCCGCCATGGGATCAATGAATCCATGATCTCCCTGGTGGATGGCGTGATCGGGTGGTCCCGGCAGGCTGCCTTCCCTGTGTGGCCAACCATAATTGCCGCCGGAAACGATCTCATTGATCTCTTCGCGTGTATGGTCACCTGTGTCGCCTGAGTAGAGTTTGCCGGTAAGAGGATCGAAAACGAAGCGCCATGGGTTGCGCATTCCGATGGCGTAGAATTCAGTACGCAGTTTGTCCGTTTCCAAATCCTGACCGCGATAGGATTCGATTCCCACGAACGGGTTGTCCGCGGGGATGGCGTATCCATCCGTCACCGCTGCATGCGGAGCGGGGGGGGGATTGCCCGGTTTCTTGTCCACATCGATTCTCAACATGCCCGCGAACAGGTCGCGGGTTAGTTTTTGGCCGTGTCCGAAGAAATCATAAAACCTGCCTTCATCCCCGATGCTTAGGTACAAATAGCCGTCCGGACCGAACAACATGCCTCCTCCGTTGTGGTCGTGATGTCGGTCGGGCAGGTTGATCAATAACTTTTCAGACTCCTTCAATGCCTGACTGGGAAGGTTGGGGTCGACTTTGAATTCTGAGAGTCGGTTGTAATAAAAGAAGGTTCTGTCGATGTTTTCCCTGGCGGTGTAGAAAACAAAGAAACGGCCGTTTTCGTGAAAGTTTGGATGAAATGCCATCGACAACAGGCCCGATTCGGAGAAATTGTAAACGCGATCACGTAAGTCGAGAAAAGGGGTCGATTCGGATTGTTCGCGATGTTGGACTAGGCGGATGATGCCAGGCTTCTCCACAACAAAGAAACCATCTTCAAACGTTGATTGAAAAACAATCTGAACCGGTTGATCAAAGCTCAGGTTCGGAAAACGATTATGGGTCGCATAGTTCAGCCACTTTGGTTGGTCCGGTAACTTCAACGCCGTGTTTGGGATAATCTTGTCCCATGGAGTTACCGCGCTCCATGCTGGCATGGAAGCCGTGAGAAACGTGAGGGCCAGGAGCATACCGGACAACCGTTCCAAGGTGTGTGGCTTTAAGCAACCAACAGTCATGGCATTTACGGTTAAGGAAATGAAGTGCCAGATCAAACTTAAAGTGCTCGAAGATGTGTGAGGCGTGTATGTGATATGATGAATTCGTGCCTTCCTGCATGCAGAAAGTGAATGCCTCATGACTTAGCTGTTGTATGCAATTAGGTTGATTGTTTTTAAAATTTATGGCACCATCTGTCCTCTCTAGCGGATTCTACGGCGGGTGAGCCTCCTGGCGAAGAATTCATATCACAGGAGTCATAATGAGGAGTAAAATCATCTTTTTGTGCATTTTTTTTCATGCACTCGCGGCATGTTGCGGCCTTAAGGCGGAGGATCTATCGCGCCTGGTTCCCTTGCCTAAAATGAGCGAAGTGGAGTTGTCCGAGCTGGTGGATACTTTGAATCTGCAACTCACACTCGAGCATGGTTACAGAACTGTGGTTGAAGCGGCTTCGAAAGAAACCTTTCCGCAAGGTTTGACTCATCGGTCAGTGCTGGAAAAGGAAAACCAACGACTGTTTTTTGCCATTAAAGTGTTTCTATCCCGCCCTCCCATGTTCTGGGTTCACGGAATGATTGAATCCAATGATGCAACAAAAAGGAATCCCGATGTGGATGTCGTTGAGCAAATGATTGCCGATTCCATCCAGTCCATTCAAACCATGCGTGAAGGGTTGCGTCAGGAGGATTTAAGCTACGAAATTGTTCAGTTGAGTTACATTGATATCAAAGGCTCATTGGAGGCACTCAAGGGTTTTGGCTTCAATGCGTTGAATTCTGTGGGGGAAATTACCTGGCCCCTTGCGTTCGATCAATTGCCCTTGGTGGCCCCGATGCCCACTCCTTCCAGCGAACAGACGGCCTTGGTTGGAGGCACTAAAGTCCAGGAAAACAAATCCAACTTCAATGTTTCCGTCAGCCCTCAGATGTCCACGGAGATCCCGAACAACGCCAATTCGGCCAGGTCCGACCAACTGCTGGTTTACTACCATGCGGCGCATCCTGATCAGTGGGGGCGTTTGCGTGACGTGCTCAAGCATCATATCGATCAACCTGCCATCCAGATTTTTGTGGAAGGCTTGGTGTTGGAAATCAGTGAGGAAGGGCTCAAGGATCTTGGGATTGATTGGGCATTTCAGGAGGGGAAGTTCAATGTGGCCGGAGGTGACCTTGCTCCAGGTGTGAATGCTGCGGAAACCCTGGGGTTTACCTTTGACAGCGCACAGGATTTGGCCAAGGAATGGCAGGCGAGGGTGCGGGCTTTGATCGAAGATGGTAAGGCGGAAATTCTGTCACGCCCCAGTGTGCTGACCCTGAACAACCGACAAGCAACCATTCGCGTGGGGACCGACATTCCGATCGCCACTTCGCAGGAAGGGGTTGCCGACAATTCGAACAAGATTGCTTTTCAATTCAATTATCTGCCAACAGGTATCTCGCTGAATGTTCGCCCGCGCGTTGCCGAATCAAAGCGAGAGGTCAGCATGATGGTGGATACCATTGTATCCTCCCCCATTCCAGGTGCGGACCTTGAACTGAAGGCAAGAACAGGTGAAATACTTGCCGCCGCCCCCACAGTGGCCACGCGTCGTGTTCAGACCTATGCCCGCATCGAGAACAACACGCCTTTTATTATCGGCGGTCTGGTCACGCGCGACCAGGTTACTCAACGCCGACGGGTGCCTTTGCTGAGTTCCACTCCTTATCTCGGTAAACTGTTTCGTTCCTCGCGCGTGACCTCGTCCAAACGGGAGGTGATCATTGTTCTGACCCCACACGTGCTGGCTGATCGCTTGTCCGAAGAGGCATTGGGCAGGTTTCTGCCAAAGGATGAGGATCGTTTTGACCAGTTCTCCAATGCTCTGTTTCGTGATGCCTATCGCATAAGAGCCGAAGATGTTTTTGACCTGTCCTTTCTGGAACAAAATGAAGCCCTTGGTGAATGGCGTTCACGGGTGCGGCGTTGGGCTGTGGAGAATCCGACCCTCACCCTGCGATATCCATTCAACCAATTCATTGATGAACGCATCGCCGGTGAAGATGTATTGGTACATCGCAGATTTATGAAGTCCTGAAACGGTTGTCCGGTCAGGAGGCGGATTGGATGGATCAGCGAGTGGGATTGGGGCGTATCATTTATTTCGCCGGTCAACGGGATGGCGGGTATGATGTGAAGTTTTTGTCAGACGCGCTGGAATTGGATCTTTCAGGGGATGGACAAGCCCTCAATGGCTGGTTTGAATCGCATCCCAAGCAGGCACTTGTGTTTCAGTATGTCGATACGGATTCGGTCTCGGTGACCTCCACCCTCAATGAATCTGCGATTCCGCAGATTCAAGTCATTGAGTGTCCAGACGAGGACTCCTGGGGGAAAATTCTGTGGGAATACAATCAGCCTGATGATCAAGGGCGTCCTCGTTCTGCCATCGTGTTGCATCATCCGGATGATTTGGAGCGTCTGAGAAAGGCGGTGCTCCTTAAAGAAGTCATCGGATTGAACGGCGGAACGTCGCAGATCAATCTGAACAAATTCCGTTATGGAAAAGTGTTGCTCATTCCTGATCCGAATCCCCAGGAGACCCATTTGATTGACCGTGAAGTGGCCACATACTTTTTCCATAGTGAGCATTATTACGCCGCCGCCTTGAATCAACTGGACCGCGCCATGGCGGATCTTGAGAAAGCATCGGCCCAGCTGCAATTCAACGAGGAGGATTGATCTCATGTGGGTGGATGCTTTGAAAAAGTTGCTGTGGCCCATCGCGATCCTGACCCTGCTGCTGCTGCCGGGGTGGGAGATCATCGACAGATGGGATCAACAGGCCACCGACGCGCTGGAACGTGTGCTGAAATGGGGTTTCGGGACGGGGGTTGGTTTTGCATTGGCCTGGCTGGTGGTGAGATTGGTGGATGTTTTCGTGTGGACCTTGCTCGAGAAGCGTCTTTCCTCACCTGTTCCCAGACTGCTCAAGGATCTTTTTGCCGGCATCATCTTTTTGATGGCGGCCATGACCATTGCGAGTTTGGTGTTCGGTCAATCTGTGGCGGGCATCTGGGCCACTTCGGGGGTGATGGGGATTGTTGTGGGTTTCGCCTTGCGCAATATGATAGCAGACGTTTTTTCGGGTATCGCCCTGAACATTGATCAGCCTTTCAAGATAGGGGAATGGGTTGAATTGCATCCCCGCAGCGTGGAGCCCATGCGTGGGCGTGTTGTTGAAATCAGTTGGCGATCCACCCGGATTCAGAAAAACGACAACACCACCATTGCTATTCCCAACAGCATGATCAGCAGCATCGTGATGGTGAATCTGAGCCGGCCCGAACCCAAAAGTCGTTTTGATCATTCGTTTTGTCTGGAGTTTGGGATTCCGACCGAACGTGCGCTGCGTGTGTTGAGCGCAGGTGTGTGTGCTGCGAAGGGCGTGTTGAAAGATCCCAAACCGAAAGCGATGGTGGATTCCGTGACCTCCAATGGAGTGGAATATAAAGTGCGATACTGGCTCGATCCTGTCCAGACATCACCCCGTAAGGGCAGACATGCAGTGACTCGAAGCGTATTGGAGCACATGCACCATGCTGGACTCAGTCTGGCCTACCCCAAACAGGACCTTTACCTGGCACGCATGCCGCATCGACAATTGGATCGTCAACACGACCGTGAAGCCATCCTGCAGAGGGTGGAGCTTTTTGGTTCCTTTCAGTCGGAGGAGTTCCGATTGCTCTCAGAACATGTGACGGAGCACACCTGCAAAGCGGGTGATTCGGTGGTGGTCAAAGGGCAGCAAGGTTCCTCGATGTTTCTGGTGGTCGAGGGCTTGCTGGATGTCTGCACCGAATCCGAAATGGACGGTCAGGTTGTCCACGTGTCTGAAATCGGGCCGGGGGATTATTTTGGCGAAATGTGTCTGCTTACCGGAGCGGAACGTTCCGCAACGGTCATGGCTGCCACTGATACAGTGTTGTTCGAGATCGACAAACCAGCGATGGAAGAAATTCTGACACGTCGGCCAGATGTGGCCAGGCATCTTGCCGAGACGGCAGCCATACGCAAGAAACACCTGATGGAGGCAGGCCGTTTGCCGCGAGAAGAAGTCGAACAAACACAGGAGAGTGTCAAAGATTACATCCTGAAGCGAATGGGACACGTTTTTAAATCACTGAAAAACGCTTTTCTGATGTGATTGATCTTCTTGCCGGTTGTTTCCCTGCCGGGAACGGTGAATGCTTATTTTCTAATCTCGATCTGGTGTGGTCCCATGACATTGGTGCCACGGGAAAGATTGGCTTTGATCTTCTTTTTGCCTGGAGTCGAGATGGCGATTTGGAAGGAAAACGTTCCTTGAGATTCATTGACAGACTGGGACCATTCCTGTTCCCCGATGGTGAGTGTGACGGCATCGGGTGCCGTGGCGTTCTTGTCATGGAGAATGACCTCATAGCTTCCGGCGTGAAGGAACTCCACCCACCATTCGCCATTAGAATCCGCTCCCCATGGACGCCCCTTGAGGTGACGCCAGTCCTGACGCGTTAGAATCGTCGGATTTTCCTTCGGCGATCCGATCAGGATGCTCGGAGGGGCGTAGTTGTCGGGACGCGTGCTGCTCACATCGTCGAACCATGCGTCATAAGCTGATTTCATATATTGAACGATGTGGGGAAAGGTGGATGCGAGGTTGTTTTCTTCGTAAGCATCGAGATCCATGTCATAAAGCTCGAACCTGGGTTCACCTTCGAAGGATTCATTGCCAAAACCGGAAGCATGGAGCAGTTTCCATCTCTGGGTGCGTGCCGCAAAATGATGATAACGAACCGGTGTGTCACCACGGTGGGATTGAATGACCACCATGCGATCGGTCCAGAGAGGTTTGCGTCCGGTCAGAAAGCCCAGAAAGCTGCGTCCGTCCATTTCCGGACCTTTGCTGGACCGGATACCACAGGCATCCAGAATAGTTGGAGCAATGTCGATGTGTGCGGTGACGGTGTCGGAGCTGGTTCCCGGCTTCAAGCGTGCGGGCCAGTGGAGGAGCAGGGGGGAACGGATGCCTCCCTCGTGGACGTGTGATTTCATGCCCTGGTGACCGGCGACGTAGCGGCGTCCGTTAGGGCCGTTGTCGACCATGAACAAGATCAGTGTGTTGTCCAACAGTTCCATCGATTCCAGGCCTTGTTTCAGCTTTCCGATGTTTTGATCGATGTTATCGATCATGGCGAAAATACGTGCGCGTTTGTCCAGATCCGCATTCTGAGGGAGGCGATGTCCTTTGCTTTGCGGAAACTGGTCGTTCGCAAGGTTGATGGATTTGTAGTAATCATACTCTTTTTGCGGAACGTCGTGAAAGGGGCCGTGCGGCGCGTTGGTGGGAAGGTAAACGAAGAAGGGTCTGTTACGTTCTTTGCTTTGCTGCATAAAACGTAAAGCGTGGTCAAAGTAGATGTCCGTACAGTAGCCTTTCATTTCCACCGCCTTCCCGTTGTGGAACAGTGTGGGGTCGGTGTATTTGCCTTCAGCTCCGATCGGGTCGGAGGGTTGCCCGATCCCGCCGCCTCGCAGCACCAGGGCTTCCTCAAACCCCTGGTCAATAGCTCGCAAGGGATAGTTGTCGCCCATGTGCCATTTTCCGAAAATCCCAGTCGCGTATCCCTGTTCAAACAACCTTTCCGCCAATGTTTTTTCCTCCGGATCCATCATGGCGCGTCCGATGTAGGTATCGATGCATCGGGTGCGATAGTTGTAGCGACCGGTCATCAGGCAGGCCCGGGTTGGGGCGCAAACTGGACTCACATAGTATTGGGTCATTTTCGCGCTGGCAGCTTCCAGTGCGTCAAGATGCGGTGTGCGGAGGATCGGATTGCCATTGAACCCGAAATCTCCGTATCCCTGGTCGTCGGTGATGACGACAATGACGTTGGGACGATCCCCTTTCCGGGCGGCTTGCAAGTGAAGCGAAAGACAAGATCCCGACGCCAACAAAGCCAGGCAGGTCGCCCATTTTGTTCCCTGACGGAAAAAGGCGTTTATGTGAAACAATAAGGACTTGGTTTGTTGCATGGGGGGAGTGTAAAAGAAGGGATTCTTGTAGGCAATGACAGTCTGCGGGTTTCCTCGTTGACAGATGGGGGGACTGCCGCTTTGTTTTGAGAATGGAAAAGCTGGTTCCGGACATCTATCCCTTAAGGGCGCATATGCAGCACTATGCATGGGGGGATCCTGTGGCCATTCCTCGCATGCTGCATCTGGAGAACCCTTCAGGGAAACCTTGTGCAGAATACTGGATGGGGGCGCACCCTGACCTTCCTTGTGATGCGGAATTGGGAGGGCATGTTGTTCCGTTGAATGAGCTGATCGCGAAGCATCCACGAGTTGTTTTGGGGAATGAGGTTGCAAGAGCTTTTGATGATCGGTTGCCGTTTCTGTTCAAACTTCTGGCGGCTGCCGAACCGCTTTCCATTCAGGTTCACCCGTCCAAAAAGGCAGCTGAACAGGGGTTTTTGAAAGAGAATGAATTAGGTGTTCCGCTGAATGCTCCGCATAGAAATTACAGGGACAACAACCATAAGCCTGAATTGATGATGGCGTTGGAACCTTTTTATGGACTGAGAGGGTTTCGACCTTTTGAAGCCATCAAGGAAACGCTGGAATCCGTGCCCGAATTCAATTCCTTCGCCGAGCAGTTTTCCGGTGATGCGGCATCATTGAAAGCCGTTTATGAACGCTTCATGCGCATGAAGGATGAAGAGGTGCATCAAGTGTTGCATCCGGTAGTGGAACGGTTGAAGTCCAATCACCTGTCCTCCCCTTATTCCAAATCAGACCGTGAATACTGGGTGTTGAGATCGGATGCTTGTTATTCCGGAGGTGGGCGACATGACCGAGGGCTGTTTGCCGTATTCCTTTTGAACCTGGTCTGCCTTCAGCCGGGACAGGCGATGTTCCTTCCGGCCGGTGTGCTGCATGCTTACCTTGAGGGGGTGGGGATGGAATTAATGGCCAATTCCAACAACGTCCTTCGGGGCGGGTTAACGCCCAAACATGTGGATGTGGGGGAATTGATCAGGGAAGTGGCCTTTGAAGGTGAATCGATTGAAATACTTGAAGCATTGCCTGATACAGACATTCCGGGGCTGGCGCGATTTGTGACAACGGCATCCGAGTTTGAATTGCAACGAATGGATGCCAAAGGCGGTCCTCGGAGCTTCGAGTTAACATCCAGGAGCCCGGAAATTTTGTTTCCCTCCCGCGCAAACGCAAAGGAAGCGCCCATTATTCGCGGCGAGCGTGACTCATTGACCCTCACGGATCCAAAGCCGGTGTTGATTTGTTGCGGTTTGAATTATACTGTGGAACTTCCTGAAGGCCTGACCCTGTTTCGGGCCATTGTACCGATATAGACATGATATCATCCAATAATCATCACAACGACAAAACTTTTCGCGGTCAGGTGCCCGGCACATTGAAGTTTGGGACCAGCGGACTTCGGGGTTTGGTTGAGGAAATGACCGATCTGGAAGTGTATGTCAACACAGCCGGCTTTCTGGATTTTCTGATCGAACAACAACTGATACAGGTTGGGGAAGCGGTTTGCCTGGCGGGAGATTTGCGGCCCAGTACGGACAGTCCTGACAGAAGCATCTTGCGCGCGGTGGTCAAGGCGGTGGAGGATTCCGGGTTGAAACCCCGTTACCTGGGAAGAATTCCGACTCCCGCCCTGACTGCTTACGCCGTGCATCATGGGTGGGCGAGCATCATGGTGACCGGGAGTCATATTCCATTTGATCGTAACGGCATTAAATTCAACAAACCCTCCGGGGAAGTGCTCAAGTCGGATGAGTCCGCGATCCTGTCCTCCGTATTGGGGGTTCGAAGCATTCAATATGCGATGCCCAAAGATCCCTCCCTCTTTGATGATTCAGGATGGTTCAAGCCGGAACACATTCCAACGCTGCCAGACCTGGAAGAGGAGGCTGGGGGATGGTATTTGAAGCGTTATCGAGATTTTTTTCCTCAAGATTTTCTCAAGGACCGGAGATTGTTGGTGTACCAACACTCGGCGGTGGGACGGGACATGCTGGTGACGTTGCTGGAGTCGTTTGGAGCCACGGTCATTGTTGTTGGAAGAAGCGAGTCCTTTGTTCCCATAGACACCGAGGACATATCGGTGGAACGACTCAATCAATTGCAATCATTTCTCGAAACGCATACCGAAGAAGGCAAAACCATCGATGCCTTGCTCTCCACGGACGGTGACAGTGATCGCCCACTGATCTGCGGTGTAGACGGGTGGAACAGGCTGCAGTTTTTGAACGGAGATTTACTGGGGGTGTTGGTTGCCGACTTTCTACAGGCCCAAGCAGTGGTGGTTCCGATCAGTGCCAATGATGCCGTGGACGCACATTTCGCCGCCAGAGGCATTCATCCTTACAAAACAAGAATCGGTTCGCCTCATGTGATCCAAACGATGAATGCCCTCCGGGCGCAGGGAGTGGATTCCGTGGTGGGCTGGGAGGCCAATGGAGGTTTTCTGACGGGTTCCGATATTCAGGTCGACGGGCGCAAGCTGTCCGCATTGGCGACGCGTGATGCGTTCCTTCCTATTCTGGCCGTATTGCACGCCTCGCTGGGGCGGCAGATACCTTTGGTGGATTTGATGGGAACGCTTCCCGCCCGGTTTGGGAAGGCTGGATTGATAGATGCGTTTGCGCAGGAGTCCAGTCGCGCGCTTCTCAAGAAATGGACGCCGGACATACAGGGCTTACTTGACTGGGAACTCAGAGATGGAGGCGCTCATCTGAGGTTGAATGACGGCGAGAGACGTCCGGCGACCGATGAAGAAAACCTGACCATTGCACATTTATGTGAAGCAGCTTCCGAATATTTCACTGTCGAACACGGGTATGGTTGCATTCAACGAATCAATTACATCGATGGGGTTCGCTTTTACTTCGACAATGGTGACATTGCGCATATCCGTCCTTCCGGCAACGCTCCTCAATTGCGATTCTACGCCGTCGCCAATGCACAGGATCGGGTGAGTGCGATGGTATCCCATGCCATTCTTGAGCCTGACGGTTTGTTGAGAAGCATGGAAGCTGAACTATGAAGGGGCTTTTGACCTTGGTGGTTTTTGATTGGATGAACGTGATGTTCAGGGTGACGAAAGGCGTTTTAGAGGATCACCAACTCCCCGCATTCATCACTTCGATTGATATCGGAACGGGCGTGAAAAAATAAAGCCTTGATGCATTCGTTAATGCAGTTCCTTGTCGTAAGTGGATAGGATGTCTTCTGCACTTTTACGCAATCGATCACGTAAATTTTTTGGCTCGATCACTTCGGCGTGTTCGCCCCAACCGAGCACCCATCGATGAATCTCAACGAGACTGCTCAGGGTGATGGCCAGTTCAATGCCGTCGTTGGGGAGTGATTTGATTACTTGAGTCGGGTGCCATGTTTTTTCTCGTATGTAATCGGCTACTTGTGGCGAGAAGCGGATGATCACCTTGAAATTCTCCTTGCCAGCATGTACCCCGAAACTGCCCTGTAATCGGTCTTCGATGGAAAATCGTTTGGGGCGCTGAAATGACTGGCCGGTTTCTTTGATCGAAAGGATGCGGGCCGGAGCAAAGGTGCGAAGGTCCTTTCTCAAATGACAGTGAGCAAATAGAAACCATTCCCCGTTGATGTTGGCCAGATGGTAGGGATCGACAACACGTGCTTCGCCCTGCTTTTGCCCGGGCTTGCGGTATTGCAGTTCGAGTTGTTTCTTTCTGGAGACCGCTTTGGCCAGCTGATCGAAGATGTCCAGGTCCAACTGGGGAATAGCGCTGGTACGAAAGGAAATTGATTCGTCCCATTCCGACAAGTTCAACGAAATGGTGTCGGGCAACGCTTCCTCGATTTTTTGAAAAGCGCTGAGCAGCGGTTTTTCGAAAGTGGTTCCGCGGTATTGCTGCAGGGCCTTTTCCGCCACCAGCAGAGCGACCATCTCACCTTCGGTTACCTGAAAGGTGGGAAATGCGCTGACTTCCTCCGAATAGTGGTAGCCGTATTTGGCGGGATTATATTCCACGGGCAGATCGAGTCGATCCCGCATGAATTCAATGTCACGGTGGATGGATTTGGTGCTCACTTCCAATTGTTCTGCGAGCCGGGTGGCGTTCGGATACCCTCCGGCCTGGATGGCATGGTGGATTTTGAGCATCCGCTCCATCGGAGGGCGGGAATGTAGTTTTGAACGTGACATGTTGGTGTTGCAAAAAAGGCTCTGATGAATGGTTTCATCAGAGCCGGTCGTCAAATTGGACGATGAATCGTTCGGAGCGTTTGTGTGAATGACGTCGCTTCGAGCCGATTGGCGCTTTACAGCAACCGTTTCAAAAACTCCTCATTGGTCTTGTACTTTTTGAGGGCCGAGGTCAATGTTTCCAAGGCCTCGATCGGATTGATGTCGATCATCTCACGACGCAGCTTGTGAATCGCCTGGATCCATTGTGGTCCATAGAGTTTTTCCTCCTTGCGCGTCCCGCTTTTCGGGATGTCCAAAGCCGGGTAAAGGCGCCTGTCGGACAGTTTGCGGTCGAGAATCAATTCCATGTTGCCGGTTCCTTTGAATTCCTGGAAGATCAACTCATCCATGCGGGACCCGGTATCCACCAGAGCGGTTGCCAGGATGGTCAGCGATCCGCCTTCTTCAATTTTGCGGGCTGATGCAAACATCTTGCGCGGGATTTCCAGTGCACGCGCATCCACACCGCCGGTCATGGTGCGTCCGCTTCCGCCATGGACGCTGTTGTAGGCGCGTGCCACGCGTGTGATGGAGTCAAGGAGCACGAACACATCCTTGCCCATCTCCACACGACGACGGCAACGTTCGATGACGAAACGCGACAATCGCACATGGGTTTCAAGTTCCTGATCGTTGGAGGATGCAATCACTTCCGCATTGACCGATCGTGTGAAATCGGTGACTTCTTCGGGACGTTCATCAATGAGCAACACGATGACTTCCACTTCTGGGTGGTTTGTCGTGATGGCGTTGGCGATTTGTTTGAGAATCGTTGTTTTCCCGGTGCGGGGAGGCGCGACGATGAGACCACGGGTTCCTTTTCCAATCGGAGTGACCAGGTCGATGATGCGTGTTTCGATCAGGTCGGGCGTTGTCTCAAGTTTGAATTTTTCAATGGGATCAATCGTGGTCAGATTTTCAATACGCATTGACTTGCCATACTCCTGTGGTGTCATGCCATTGATTTCGCGGATTTCACGCAACTGAGGATTGTTCCCGCGGTGTGGAGGTTGTGTGACGGCCTTGATGAAGGAACCCTCGCGCAGGTAATTGCGCTTGATGGTGTCCGGGGTCACGAAAATATCGGTGGGTTTCGGAGAGAAATGCTGGTCAGAGGATCGGAGAAATCCGAAACCCTTCTCTGCTATCTCCAGATAACCTTCACCGTCATCCAGTTTCACATCTTGGTTGATTGGACCTTTCGGGCCCTTGGGACCTTTCGGTCCTTTTTGACCTTTCGGTCCCTTGGGGCCTTTAGGTCCTTTTGGATGTTTCGATCCCTTATAAGGACCGTTGCCGCCTTTGGCGGATTTATTATTCATAATAGATTGAATTCACCTGTTTTGGCATGGCGTATTTTCACCAATGGAAAACCGCCGCTGAAAATGCGTTCAAATCCTCCGTAACACTTGAACGCCAGAACCGAACAGAAATATATGCAAGCCCGCAGGATGATCAGGAGCTTGCGGTTTAATAAGCCATCGACAATGTTTTGGCAATCCTTAAAAGGTAAAAAAAGACCTTTTTTATTTTTTGAGTCTTATATCAGTTACACACTCAACATGTTGGGTCTGTGGGAACATGTCCAGCGGAATGACCTGGTTCACTTCAAATAATTCGTCCGCACACAGGGCCTTGATGTCTCTTGAAAGTGTTGCCGGTTGGCAGGACACATAGATGATCTGTTTCGGTCTGGCTCTGCGCAGGACCTCAAGAATGGAGGCGTGGCATCCTTTGCGCGGCGGATCCAGGATGATGGTCGTCGCTTCGGGGTGGTATTTTTTAACGAGCTCTTCGATGACTTCCTCGGTGGTGGCTTCGATGAAGGATCCGTTCAGGCGTTGCATGGATTCAGCGTTTTTACGTGCTGATTGGATCGCCCGGTGATCCACTTCCACGCCGATGTAGGATTCCACAACATCAGCGAGTGACAGGCTGAAAAAACCGACTCCACAGTATGCGTCGATCAGGAATTTCGTGCCGGCAGCTTTCAGGCAATCCGCAACAGCACCTACCATATTTGGCAGTTGATGATAATTGACCTGAAAAAAGGAGTCCGGAGGCAGATCCCAATCTTTTGGAAATGCGCGCAAAGTAAATTTGATGCCGTTTTTGCGAGGTGGATCGATGCGGACTTCTTTCAATGACTCGTTAAGCTCCGGTTCCGCAATCGCGCATTCTGGGATGTCGACGACAAGGCGGCTGTGGTATCTGAGAAAACCCACATTCATCGCCTTGGTGTCCCGATTATACTGAGTGCGGACCATGATTCGGTTGCGGTATCCGTACGGGATGGGGCAGCCGACAGCCGGTTGGACGATGTCTTTGGATTGCCCGCCGATCCGCTCGAAAAGGTCGCTGACTTGTTTGCGCTTGATGTTCAGTTGTTCATTATATTCGATGTGTTGATATTGGCAGCCGCCGCATTCTCCGTAGTAATGACAGGTGGAATCGATTCGATGTGCGGATGGTTCGAGGACCTCCATCAATTCGGCCCGCGCGAACTGTTTGTGAATCTCCGTAATGCGCGCCCGCACTTTTTCTCCCGTGATCACAAAGGGAACAAATACCACAAACCCTTCGTGTCGTCCCACACCTTCACCGCCGAAGGCCACGTCGGTGATATTCAGCGTGACAATGTCTCCGATGTTTTTGTCAAAATCTCCTTCGGATTCGAAGGACGGCTCCAGTGTTGGGGGAGCGGGTTTTTTGCGGCGTTTTTTTCCCATGAATTTAGTTTGGTTGATAAACAAATCCGCGGTGCGTCGTCGATTCAACGCACCGCGGTTGGCTGTAAAATAAAAAAGGAACGATCAGGGAATCAAGTCCTCATTAATGGGCGAATTGTTCGTAGTGCCGTTTCAGGAGGTCACGTCCAAAATCGCCGTTGAAATCACGCCAGACGGCATGCACGTGGTTGGCGCCGTTCTGGATGTTGTCGTATTCCAATACGAAGGTGGGCCCTTGAATCCGGTAATAATGGGCGTCCCCTACATTGGATCCTCCCATCCAGGCGAATTTGATGTTTGCGATGCCTGCCTTTTCGATTTTTTCCAACTCAACTTCTGCTACCGCAGGTCTAACATGGTAGAGATATGTTTCAATGATACCCAAAAGGGCTTCTTTCTGACTCCAGCCCAAATCAGATGCCGCGATGCCCTTGTCTTCCAGTGGTCCAACTTCTTTTTCAGCGGCGGTGAAAATGTCGGACGGCGCCTTGTCGCTGATCATGGCTTTCTTGAATTGAGCAGGACGCAAGGATTTCAGCAGGGCGCGTGCTTGATTTTCTTCGTTGCCCAGAACTTGAAGTCCCTTGCGAGGGCCTTCTTTCACGTGAGCCGGATTGGTTCCCATGAAATGCGGTGTGGCAGAAATTTCCCGCCCTTTGACGATGGTGAAATTAACCGACAAGTGGTGTCCTTCAAAACTCCATGCCCATGTGCCGGTGTCACTGGGATGTCCGAATATGCAGACGTGGTAAAGCTCGGGGTCGCGTGGGAATCGACGGCCTGGGCCTTCCATGTCCTGAAGAATTTTTTCCAGAGTCATGATGGTGGAAGCCTGCAGATAGCCTTTCGAACTCAAGCCGCTGGACAACAGAGCCTGGGCCAAAGTCTTTTTTTCACCGGATATCTGGTTGATGGCCAATCCTTTTCTTTCTTTGGGGATGAAGTGCCAGTCGATCCGTTGATCGTCTTTGAATTCAAAACTGGCCGTTCCACGTTCCTCATCTGTCAGAGCATTCAGGAAATTGTTGGCAGCCCAGGCCATGTCGGCCACGACATTTGATACATCCGCCTTGACGGATGCAGACAAAGCAAACACGGCAGCACTTGCCAGTGTCAGTAGATATTTTCGGGAGTTCATATGCGCATCATTGATGCTGGATTTGATCCGGAAAATCAATGAAATTGTCCCGGATGCCACATCACACTCGAGACCGCACCGTGAAGCAAACATACCAGGCACGATCCGGAGAGATCCAGCTATGACCCCTTCCACCGTGATTCATATCCTCGCAGGCGGCTCCAGTCGTCGCATGGGAACAGATAAATCGTTGCTCAAACTGGATGGAAAACATTTGATCGATTGGGTTCGCCTGACTGCAGAAGCGGTGAGCAGCCCCGTCACCTTGATCTCAAAAGATCTGCAACCGGGAAAAGGCCCGCTGGCAGGAATTGAAACCGGTCTGCGCCACAGCGATGCGGATTTTCATCTCTTCCTCAGTTGTGATATGCCATTTGTTTCGGTTCCCACGTTGAAGGATTTGACGATCAATGCTTCGAAATTGAACGGAATCGCTTGTATGCAGATGGAAAACCGCCGTGGGTTTCCATTGGTTGTTCCGCATCGATTTCTGTCCATGGTTCAAGCAGAGCTCAAAGCCGATCGACGATCCTTGTATGCGCTGTTTCACCATGAGGAAACGCAGGTCTTCCAATGGAGCGATGCAGATGGCATGGAAGCCTTCAACATCAACACTCCATCCGAATTCGAAACCGCCCGAGGCTGGGTTGCCGCTAACGGAATATACCCTCCAGTTGTAAGTCGTGTGATGGGAATCATTCGGGTCACACATTAGGGATCCCAAGGTAAACCATTTTTCAAACTGCCGAACAAGAGTCGTGACGGATGTTGAAAAATGATCAGGCGGCTTGAGTTTATTTGAGCGGGATCACCAGGGCGGCCAGCATGATGACGATGAGGCCGGCCAGTCCCATGAGCGAGATCATGAAGGAAAAATACCGGAAGGTCTCTTTTTCTTCCATACCGCTCATGCGTCCGATGATCCAGAATCCGCTGTCATTCATCCATGGGAAAGGTTTGGATCCGCATCCGATGGCCAAAGCCAGGTAAAGTGGATGAAAGGCCAGTTCTCCAGATTCTGCCATGCCGCCGAATATGCCCACCGTCGTGATCATGGCCACGGTGGCTGAGCCTTGGGCGGTGCGGACGAGTGTCGTGACAAAAAATGCCAGAGGCAGCAAAGCCAATTGATAACCGCTTGCCCATTCCTGGATGTGGGTGGCGATTCCGGTATGCTGCAGGATGCCTCCAAAGGCTCCTCCTGCGGAAGTGATCAAGAGGATCAATCCTCCCTGGCTCAATGCATCTTCCAGTGAAGTTCGTATCTTGCCCTTTGCTTGCCCGGGAAAACGGTAGAGCAGCAGCAACCCTGTAATGGCTGACAGGGTCAAGGCGGTGTTTTTTTCTCCGACCACGTTCACCAGATTCAGCAAACCCGACAACACGTTGTTTTGAATGGATTCGGGAGTCCATTGAAGTGAGGTTGCCAAGGATTGAAGGCCAATGAGAATCACCGGCAGTACAATGGGGAGCAAAGACCAGAGCAGTGGGGGAAGTTTGGAATCGTCCGTTTCGATTTGTTGCTTGAGTTCTTCGACAGTCACTCCCCCTGAATTCCTGATGGGCAGGGGCCATTTTTGGTTGGCCCAGCGCGCGTACATCTGTCCGATCCAGCAGGTGAATACGCCCACCAGCAATCCCCCGATCATCATCCATCCAAGCGGAACGTCCAGTTGCGTGGCGACTAAGAGTGGACCGGGGGTGGGGGGGACGAGTGAGTGGGCCATGGTGCCGCCGGCGATGATGGACATGACCAATAGCGCGTATTTGTTTTTCTCCCGAAAACCGAGGGATTTGGCGAGCGGGATCATGAGGTAAAACAAGGTGTCAAAAAACACGGGGATACCCAATAGAAAACCGCTGCCTGTAAAGGCCCACGGAGCATTCCTGATACCAATGACCTTCAAAGCCGACCTGACGATACGATCGGCGCCGCCGCTTGCCAGGAGGCATTTGCCTATGACAGATGCCATGGCGATGATGATCCCCACCTTGCCAAAAGTTTCTGCCAGTTCGGTCGCGACACGTTTGATGGAGGTCTGCTTGATAAAGGATGCGGTTTCCGTTTCATTCCATCCCTGTGATGTCGCGTAGGTGCTCAGGGCGGTGTCTGGCGTCAGGGCGGCGGTCAGCCATGCTGCTCCGATCAGAGCGAGAAATGCCGGCAACCTCCACACCAGGATACACCCCAGCACCATCGCCATGCCGGCAAAAAGGATGAGAAAGGAACTAAGCATCACGCATTTTTCTAATACAGGTCATCACTGATACCAATCAATAAATCAGAGCGATTCTGGTGAGGGAGGCGAACTCTGTTGCCTGTCGATTGAATCCTTTTCAACCACGGATCATATGGACTGTAATGTATTCCATGGGGCCGGTTTGGCTATTGGATTTACGGTGGGAATCTTTCGTGTTTTCATTACTTCTGCGTTTCCTCCAGATCGATGCGTATGGGGCGGTTGCCTCCGGCAAAATCAATGGTTAAGTTTGATGGAATGCGAATTTCATTCGGTCTTTTTGATGCTGCGGCCCTTTCAAGGCTTCGTCCAAAGGTGGTGATGGCGCTTGACATGATGCTTGCCGATATCACCAGGGCAATCGATGCAATAAGTGTCACAAGAACGGCGGGACTTTTCATAATGTTGGAATGAACAAGATATTGAGCAGTTGATCACAGCAAAGCAAGCAAAAGACAATCAGGGGATCAGCAGCTCCCATTCCAAGTAATTGAGTGGATATGATGTGACACTTTGCTGCGGGTGGGCCGGATGAATCGCATCGATAAAACAATCTGAACACAACTACTCATTGACAACCGAACCCGTATGGAATTGTTGGGGCAAAGTAGTAGTGTGTTGCTGGATCATCAGGCCCCGGAAAGTCTGGTGTCAAAGGTGCGACTCTTGATTGAAGCGGAAGGCGCAGTTGTGACCGATCTTCACGTTTGGTCGATTGGTCCTGATATCTATGCTGCTGCCGTCTCGTTGTCGGTGAATGCTTCTGCAGAGCCTGATAGGTTCAAACTCCTTCTTGCAGAGCCATCCCAAATTGTCCATTCCACTGTCGAGATCCATGTGGGGCGATAATTGGGAACTGAAAAAAAACATTTTCCTTACCCTGAGATGCTCTATAATGGAGCCATCAGCTATATGATTGCACCGCGAGCATTGTACTTTACTTGTGTCCGGGATTGGCAGAAAACGGTTGGGAAACTGGTGGTTGCCATGCTGGCAGCATCATCCCAAGTCTGGATTCTTGGCCAGGAGGATGATTCGTCCAAAGTCAGCTATTACCAGCATATTCGACCTGTTTTTCAAGCCAAATGCCATGGGTGTCATCAGCCAGCCAAACCGGAAGGCGATTATGTGATGACCCACTTTGAGCGACTGATTCAAGGCGGCGAGAGTGGGGGGAAAGCCATCCTGCCGGGAAATGCAGCGCAGAGTTATCTCGTCGAGTTGATCACACCGGTGAACGGCAAGGCAGAGATGCCCCGCAAGGAGGAGCCTTTGTCGAGTGTTGAAATCGATCTGGTTCGACGCTGGATTGATCAAGGCGCGATCAATGACACTCCGCCTAATGCCGTTCCGCGTTATGATTTGGAAAACCCTCCCGTTTATCAGCGACCACCTTTGATCACCTCACTGGATTATTCACCTGATGGTCGTTGGTTGGCGGTTTCAGGTTTTCACGAAGTGTTATTGCACAAGGCCGATGGTTCCGGTTTGGAAAAGCGCTTGATCGGATTGTCCCAACGTATTGAGTCTGTCCGCTTCTCACCCGATGCCACCAAACTGGCTGTCGCCGGCGGCTCTCCCGGTCGCATGGGGGAACTTCAGATTTGGGATGTCGCCAGTGGAGAACTGGATTTGTCGGTTCCTGTTTCATACGACACCGTTTATGGAGCCAGTTGGTCGCCTGATGGAACCCTGATCGCGTTGGGATGTGCCGACAACACATTGAGAGCCTTTCGGGTCAAAGATGGAAAACAGGTTCTGTTTCAGGGGTCTCACAATGATTGGGTGATCGATACGGTATTCAATGTCAAAGGTGATCACCTTGTTTCCGTCGGACGTGACCAGACGGCCAAACTGACCGAAGTCGCCACCGAGCGGTTCATTGACAACATCACGTCCATTACTCCGGGAGCTTTGAGAGGCGGGATTCAGTCTGTGGCACGGCATCCTTCCAAGGATGAAATCCTTATCGGTGCAGCAGACGGAACGCCGCAGATTTACCGCATGTTCCGTCAGACCAAACGTGTCATCGGAGACAATGCCAACCTGATCCGTCGTTTTCCCGGCATGACAGGACGTATTTTTGGCGTTGACTACAGCCCGGACGGAAAGCGGATTGTGGCGGTGAGCAGTTTGGACGGCAAGGGGTTTGCAAGTGTTTACGACAGTGATGTGGACAGCACTCTGTCGGATGAACTCAAGGCCATCATGCAAAAAGTCGCTTCCAGTCGAAATGCCGAGGAGCGGCAAAAAGTCGAGGCATTCTGGACCCAGGGCATCAAGAGGCTGGCCGACAGTTCCTTTGAAACGGCGCTTTATGCTGTGGCTTTTCACACCGATGGTCATCGGTTGGCTATCGGGGGGGCGGATGGAGTTGTGCGTGTGTTGAGTGCCGACACTTTGTCCTTAAGGCAGGCATTTGTTCCTGTTCCATTGAATGACGCCGATGCTGACGCGATTTACACCATGAGCGTTTCACCATCCCAAGTTCGGTTTGAAAATGCCTATGAGTCATTCCAGCTGGTCGTTCAGGGGTGGACTGCTTCCGGGCAATCTGTTGATCTGACGCGTTTGGTCACCATCAAGGCGGGTGGTGAACGGGTCTCCATATCATCCAGGGGCATCATCACACCTGAAGCAGATGGAAGCGATACCGTCCTGGTGCAGTATGAGGGACATCAAGTCAAACTACCCGTCAGCGTGGATGGTTATACCCGGCCATTGCGCCCCGACTTTGTTCAGGATGTGAATCCGGTGATTTCCAAAATGGGTTGCAACTCCGGTACGTGTCACGGCGCCAAGGACGGCAGGAATGGATTCAAATTATCCCTGCGCGGATACGATCCCCTGTATGACGTGCGGGCGTTTACTGATGATCTCGCCGGACGACGCATCAACTTCGCTTCGCCAGATGACAGCCTGATGTTGTTGAAATCCACTTCGGCCGTGCCACATGAAGGGGGGCAACGCACCCGCATGGGGGAACCGTTTTATGAGATACTGAAACAATGGATTGCTCAGGGTTGTGAATTGAATACTGAAAGCCCCAAAGCCAGCTCCATTGAAATCATTCCTCAGAATCCCGTCATACGATCCATTGGTGATCTGCAGCAATTGCGTGTTGTGGCACGTTTTCCCGATGGTTCGCATCGTGATGTGACACGTGAGGCTTTCGTGGAAACCGGGAATTCCGAAGTTGCCACCGTGGATGAACTTGGTTTGGTTTCTTCAGTGCGGCGGGGAGAAGCGCCTATGCTGGCGCGTTATGAGGGCGCGTATGCTTCAACGACCGTCACGGTGATGGGAGATCGTTCCGGTTTTGAGTGGGTGGATGTCGAAACCTACAACAAGGTCGATGAAGCCGCTGTCGCCAAATGGAAACGGATGCGCATCCTGCCTTCCGGTTTGTGCACGGATACTGAATTTGCGCGGCGTGTGTATCTGGACCTGACCGGACTGCCTCCCTCGGTTCTGCAGCTTCAGGATTTTCTCGATGACCCGAAGCCTTCCCGGGAAAAACGGAATGCCTTGATCGATCATCTGGTGGGGAACCGGGATTTTGTGGATTATTGGACCAACAAATGGGCCGACCTGTTGCAGGTCAACCGCAAGTTTCTGGGGCCCGAAGGAGCTTCGATGTTCCGGGACTGGATCCGGAAAGAAGTCGAATCCAACACTCCTTACGATCAATTTGCCCGCAAGATCCTGACCGCAAACGGTTCCAATAAAGAAAATCCGGCGGCTTCCTATTACAAAATCCTCCGCGATCCCGAAGCTATCATGGAGAACACCACGCACCTTTTCCTCGCGACGCGGTTCAATTGTAACAAATGCCATGACCACCCCTTTGAACGTTGGACTCAGGATCAGTACTATGAAATGTCCGCCTACTTTGCCAGGGTTTCATTGAAAGGTGATCCTGAAAGCAAGGATCAATTCATCGGCGGAACCGCTGTTGAAGGTCGCAAACCTTTATACGAGGTTGTTTACGAAGCGGACAAAGGAGAAGTGACGCATCTGCGCACTGGACAGGCCACTCCCCCGGCTTTTCCTTATGAGGCAGCATTCAACGAGCCATCAGAGGAAGCCACACGCCGCGATACCTTGGCTTCCTGGATGACCAGTCCGGACAATGATTATTTCGCCAAGAGTTATGTCAACCGCATCTGGGGTTACTTGATGGGAGTGGGCTTGATCGAACCACTCGACGACATTCGAGCCGGCAATCCTCCTTCCAATCCGGAGTTGCTGGATTGGTTGACACAGGATTTCGTGGACCATGGGTTTGATGTGCAACACCTGATCCGCACCATTTGCAAATCACGTGTGTATCAATTGTCCATCGAGACCAATGCATGGAATGAAGATGACGCCATCAATTTTTCCCATGCCACGCCCAAGCGACTTCCTGCCGAAGTGTTGCATGACGCCATATATTTTGTGACAGGGGCGGATCCTGCCTTTCCCGGAGTCCCGAGAGGTACCCGCGCCGTGCAGTTGCCTGATGTGGGGGTTAAATTGGACGATGGATTTTTGGCGAACCTTGGGCGTCCCGTCCGCGAGAGTGCCTGCGAATGCGAACGTTCGAGCGAACTGCAGTTGGGTTCCATCCTGTCCCTGGTAAGCGGTCCTACGGTGGATCAGGCCATCTCCGATTCTGCGAATGCCATCGCCGAGTTGGTCAAGAAAGAAGCCAGTAATGAAAAAGTGGTGGAGCAGTTGTATTGGCGCATTTTGAATCGCGCTCCGGCAAGCTCTGAAATAGAACGCAACATGAAAGTTTTCGATCTGGTGGCCGATCACCACGCCACCGTGGAGCAACAATTGGCAGCTTACGAAAAGGACTATGCCCCTATTCAGAAACGCCAGGAAGCCGAGCGTGAACAACGGATCACCGAAGCCAGGAGGGATGTAAGTGACTATGAAGCTGAAATCGCCCCCAGAGAAGCCAAACTGGAGGCCGATCGGCAGGAGAAAATCGCCAGCGCCGAAGCGGCTTTGAAACAGCATGAAACCGAATGGCGTCAGGGGTTCGAATCCTGGTTGAGGAACCCTCAATCGAGTGTTGAATGGAAGGCCATGGATATTCGGAACGTAACGGCCTCCAATGACACCAAACTGGTGCTTCAACGAGATGCATCCGTCAAAGCCGAAGGCAAGCTGGGGCAAACGATCTACATCATTCAGGGCCGGACCGGCGGGACGGCGTTGAATGCTCTGCGCTTGGAGACTCTCCTGGATGAATCATTGCCGAAGAACGGGCCGGGACGGGCGGATGATGGTAACTTTGTGCTGACCGAAATCGAGGCGCGGTGGGCACCGGTATCCAATCCTTCCAAATGGACCGATCTCAAACTGCACAAAGCCCAAGCTGATTTCAGTCAGGGAAATTTTCCGGTTGGCAATGCCGTTGACGGCAACAAGGGCGGCAACAATGGGTGGGCGGTTTCTCCTCAGTTGGGGCAGTATCATGTGGCTGTTTTTGAATTGAAGGAATCCCTGCCAGCAGGTGAATCCGTGTTGATCGAAGTCAGGATGACCCAGAACTACCAAAGCAACAAACACGCCATCGGCCGGTTCCGCTTGTCCCTGACCGATGCCGTGGAGCATATAGATTTGGGGATTCCTTCCGCCATTGAATCATTACTTGCGTTGGATGCCGGTGATCGAAGTGACGATCAATTCAGGGAGTTGGAGACCTTTTACCGCTCCCGGGATGCCGAGCTTGCCAAGTTGGAAAAAACGTTGGAAGAAACCAGGAAACCGCGTCCCGAAGATCCCGAACTGACTCGTCTCAAGGCTCGTCTCGACCTGGTCAGCAAACCGTTGCCCATGGATCCGACACTGAAAGGCCTGCGTCGGGCATTTGAGTTGAGTTCGGAACAAATCAAACACTCAAGATTGACTGCCGCCCAGGATGTGGCTTGGGCATTGATCAATAATCCATCCTTTTTATTCAATCACTAAACCAGATTCATCCAGAAAGACAACGACCTATGATCAGCATACCAGGAGGCTTCAACAGCGACCTTTGCGATGGCGGCATGAAGATGACCCGCCGTGACCTGCTCAAAATCGGCGGCTCCGGCCTGCTCGGGCTTTCGCTCGGGTCCATGCTAGAGATGCAATCCAAGGCCAGCACCGCAGCCCACAGCGGCGGTCCGGGATGGGGACGTGCCAAGAGTATTATCTTGGTTTATCTTCAAGGTGGCCCGAGTCATCTGGACCTCTGGGATCCCAAACTGAATGTGCCGGACAATGTGCGCAGCGTGTTCAATACCATTCCGACCAAGATCCCTGGTGTGCATTTTACGGAGCTGTTACCCAAACTGGCCAAGATCAATGACAAGATGACCATGATCCGTTCGATGAGTTATACCCCGAACGGATTGTTCAATCACACGGCGGCCATTTACCAGATGATGACCGGTTACACCACCGACAAGGTCAGTCCGTCCGGTCAATTGGAACCACCCAGTCCCAAGGATTTTCCAAACTTTGGTTCAAACATCATCCGATTGCGTCCGCCCACCGAGCCGGTGCTGCCATTCGTGATGCTGCCGCGTCCGTTGCAGGAGAGCAATGTGGTGGGCAAGGGCGGCACGGCCGGTTTTCTTGGGAAAGGGTTTGATCCCTATTATCTCTACCCTGAAGGCGACGACATGAACATGGGCAAGATGGACAACGTCAAGGTGGACGACCTGGAGATGCGCCCCGACGTGTTCGCTTTGCGTCTTCAGCGCCGGGCTCAGTTGCGCGACAACATCAACGCCGCCATGCCGGAAATTGAGAAAGCGGTGGAGAGCTATAATCTGAACGAATACTACAGCCGCGCTTTGAATCTGATCGTCTCCGGCAAAACCAGGGATGCTTTTGATCTGGAACAGGAACCCATTCCAGTGCGGGATTGGTACGGACGCAACACTTTTGGTCAAAGCTGCCTTTTGGCCCGCCGACTGGTGGAAGCCGGAACACGTGTGGTGGAAGTGATCTGGCCTAAGGTTGCCAATTCCGACAACCATTCATGGGACGTGCACGTCAATCTCAGTCAACGCATGAAAAACCAATCCGCACCGATGCTCGACGGTGGATTGTCCGCGTTGATCGCGGATCTGGATCAGCGCGGTATGCTTGAAGAAACGATGGTGGTGGCGGTAGGCGAATTCGGTCGCAGCCCGCAACGCGGCGTGAGTACTTCCGGCAACAGCAACAGCGATGACGGACGTGATCACTGGCCATATTGTTATACTTCGGTCATTGCTGGTGGCGGTGCCAAACGTGGTTATGTGCATGGTGAATCGGACAAAACGGGTTCCGCCCCATTGATCGATCCCGTTCATCCGGGTGAGTTGCTGGCTTCCATTTACCACGGTTTCGGCATCGATCCCGAAACCATTGTTTACAACCACCTCAACCAACCCCGTGAACTGGTCAAATCCAAAGCGGTAACGAAGTTGTTTGGTTAAATGGCAAATCCGCTTGATTGGGAATACCAGAACCTGTCCCCCACATATCAAATGCTGTGTCGAGCCCCATCACCTCAAATTTGATCCTCTGGTTTTTATTTTCCGGAGGTGGAAGTTGATTCTGTGGTTGCTGCTGCAGGCGCTGATTCCAGTCCGTAGCGCCGCATCATCTCCTCATCCAGGATGGCTTCGTCGGTGAATCCCCGGTCTATTTGATTCAACCAATGCGCGTAATTCTCCTTTTTGTAAGCTTCGAATCCTTCCTGGCCAATGGATTCCACAAAGAGAGATTCTGTTTCGGATCGGATGCCCTGAAGCATCTCCCGTTTTTGAGCCATGTCCAGTTGTTGATTGTTGCGCACTTGGTTGGCGGTTTCCTGTGCGGTTTTCATGGAGTTGTAGAGGTCTTTGGCAACGGCGACATCGATATCGTTGCGTTCGGCGGTTTTTTTGATGCCCTGGTATGTGTAGTCCTGGGACATTTTGTAATCTCCGTATCGTTCTTCTCCCAAAACCGATTTGACGCCTTGCTCGAACTCTTGCTGCGCTGACTGATAGCGCTCTCGATCTTCGGAATTTGTCATGCTCCTCCCATAGGAACCGAATTCGTCATCCATGACCTTCTTCAGGTCGAAAATTTGTTCGAATTCTTCTTTGGTGGGTTGAAATCCGTTCATCTGGGAGCGCAGCATCATGGAGGTTTCCGACATCCTTAATTCGAAATCTCGCAACTCCTCCGGAGACAGGAGATCAGCCAGCTCGGCATTACGTGCTCGCTGAAGGTCAGCCAATGCTTTCATGTCCTCCTGATCCATCGCACCTCCCTGTACCAGCTCCGCCTGTTTCAGGGCGTAGCTCTGATAGATTTCCATGATCGAGGCGCGTTTGCTGGAAGGAATGGAGTCCAGCATGCGTTCGTATGGATCGAAAGCCACCATGGATTCCACCCAGCTGGTTTCCGGTTCGTAATCTTCGCCAAGCAGTGTTTTCAGGACGCTTCGTTTTTCTTTGTTCAGATCGTTTTGTGCCTGCATGGATTCCGGGTTGGGCTGCATGGCGGCTATCCAGGCGTTGCCGGTTTTCCAGTATTCGAAAGGTTCGGTTTCGGGTTGCAGTTCTTTTGACTTGGATTTGTAGAGCTTGTCCACATCGGCCTTGATAATGTCGCGGATGGTTTCCTCCGGACAACCAATGGAACGTAGGTTTGCGATGTAGTCACGGTAATCTTCTGATTCCACCTGATGCCAGTCAAAAGTCATGGAGGGCACATTGGGTGACGCTGCAGGATCAATCGTTTCCGGTTTGTTTTGATCGACGTTCCTGGCCTGGTTTTCGGATTTGGCTGCTGTTCCTTCAACTGGTGCGACCGCTCGTTGAGACTCTTGATACCATTTGAGGCTCATAAAGATGTTGATGATTAACGAGAGAACGAGCAGGGGAATTGTAAGGGATTTCATGACGGTGCCGAAACTACGTCAGGAATAACGAAAAATCAACCCGTGAACACTTGTTTGGCTTGGGCATTGGGGTGGAATGCTCATTTTTACCCATTAAGTCACGAAGGGTGGTGGAGTTAACCCGTTCTAAATGAGAAAATAAAAAAACATTCATATGCCTCCTGACTTCGCCGTTACAAATCACTCCTTTGTTCGTAATTAATCGCCCGTATCCATTTGGAGCAATTATCGTTGCTTGATCCGAAAGATTCGGCATAGTGATTGCCATTCCAGAGATGAAACATCGCTTTCGATTACCAAAGGTCCCATTTGTTATCCACTGGCGATCCCGGCACTGCTTGCTGGTGGTTTGCCTTTTGATATTTTCAACCTGTGCTCAGGCTCAATCCAGTCGTGGCGATATGCTGCACACCATGCTCGGTTTCGCTGTTGGAGAAGGTGTGGATCCGGGGGAATTGCTGCTCGGTGAATTGAACTGCGTGGCTTGCCACCAGGCTACGGACGCCACCATCGCACGGTTGTCTTCCAAACAAGGCCCCATCCTGGGCGAGGGGGGCATCAGATTAACGCCTCAATTTGTTCGTAACCTATTGATGAATCCGGCTTCCACCGGTCAAGTAAGGACCATGCCGGATTTGCTGCGTGATTATGAGTCTGATGAAAAAGCCGCCATTGTGGATGCCTTGACCCATTACCTGATGGATGCCCAAGGTGAATTCACTGAAACCCCCGCCGCAGCGGATCCATTTTCCATGCAGGCTGGACGTCGCTTGTTTCATGAAACGGGATGTGTAGCCTGTCACGAACCGCATCAGGATGCCAATGAACTGGAAGATCCCTCTCTGCCTCCGCCCGACAGCCGGGTGCCGGGTGAATTTGAATCGGCATTGGGCCATTCGGTCATCATGGGCAAACTGGACAGCAAAACGACGGTTTCCGAGCTGGCCCGCTTCCTGAAAAATCCTCTGGAGACGCGTCCTTCCGGGCGAATGCCTCATTTCAATCTGAGCGACATTGAAGCGACCAGCATCGCCATGTATCTCCTGCGCGGTCAAGCGAAGGGGCTTTTTGGGGAGGCTTCTGAGCTGAAGAAAGCCAAAGGATTGAAATATGCCTACATGGAGTTCGGCTCCCCCACCGCCGATCCACATGGTTTCGTGGATGATTTTATTCAACACTTTCCCGGCAGCGTGCCAGACTCCCAACGAGCTTCCACCCACTTTGTCTCCAGCGGCATCACGCACGAAATCTCGGATGCCTTGAAAAAAAGACAGGAACAGATCGCCCTGGTGTTCTCCGGGTATGTCTCCATTCCCGCTGACGGAGAATATACTTTTTTCACCAATTCGGATGATGGTTCCCGTTTGTATGTCGGTTCCGATCTGGTGGTCAACAACGACGGTGACCATGGCATGACCGAGCGCAACGGCAAAGTTCGACTCAAAGCAGGGGATCATTCGTTGAAAGTGACTTACTTCAATCACGGCGGACCGGCCGGGTTGAGCGTATATATTGAGGGTCCCGGTCTGGATAAACAACCGATCCCAGCCGACTGGTTTTCGCATCTAGGACAGCCGATGGTTCCAGTGGGAAGCGGAGAGTTTGCGGTGGACAAAACCAAGGCGTCCCAAGGCAAGGCGTGGTTTGCCAAGCTGGGTTGCGGTTCCTGTCACAATATTGCAGATGCCAGCGCCACCGCTATTGATGCGTTCGCAGCGAAACCGTTTGCTGAACTGGTTGCGGATGCGGATGGGGGTTGTTTGTCGTCAAATCCCTCCGCCGGCGCTGCGTTTTATTACCTCACTGCAGCCGAACGGAATGCCATCCTGACAACCCTCGCTCACCGCGACCAGTTGGCGCATCCTCTGGAGCCCTCCCGTCAGGCGCAAAAACTGATGACAGCGATGAATTGTTTTGCCTGTCATCAAAGGGGGGAACTGGGTGGCCCCAGTACCTATCGCCAGCAGTTTTTTGGAACGATCGGTGAAGTGGACATGGGCGATGAAGGACGCTTTCCGCCCAACTTGAGCGGTGTAGGAGTCAAACTCAAGCCCGAATGGCTGAACAAGGTGCTGAATGAGGGAGCTTCGGTGCGTCCTTACATGGCCACCCGCATGCCGTCATTTGGTGCCGCTAATTTGAAAGGTTTGGCCGAGGCCTTTGTCACAGCAGACGCGCCGGCTGAGAGTGGTTCCCACGAAGTTATTTCGCTGGATGACGCCAAATACGGACGTAAATTGGTCGGAGTGGGGGGGATGGCCTGCATCACCTGTCACACTTTTGGGAAATTTGGTTCGCTTGGGATACCTGCAATGGATTTGACCACTGCCGACGATCGTTTGAACAAGGATTGGTTTGTTCGGTATCTGAAAGATCCCTCCTCCCTGCGTCCCGGAACAAGAATGCCGAGCTTTTGGCCAGAAGGGGTGAGTGTGAACCGCGACGTATTTGACGGTGACACCCAACGTCAGATCGACGCCATCTGGTCCTACTTGAACCTTGCCGATGACAACAACCCCCCGACAGGATTGATTCAGGGGCAGAAAGAAATTGTCGCCGAAGGAGAAGCCACGATCTACCGGAACTTTATCGAAGGAGCCGGATCCCGTGCGATTGGTGTGGGTTACCCCGAAAAAGCCAACCTTGCCTTTGATGCCAATCAGATGCGGGTGGCCATGCTGTGGCAGGGGCCCTTCATCGATGGAGCACGTCACAGCTCGGGACGCGGCGCCGGATTTGAACCGCCTCTGGGTCATAATCTTGTTCAACTGCCCGATGGCCCTCCCTTCGCGTTTTCCGTAGACCCCGAAAACACGGCCTGGCCGAAATTGTCTGGGAAGGAGGCTGGATATGAATTCAAGGGCTACTGGCTGGATTCCAAACGTCGACCGAAGTTCAAATACGAATTCCTGGCCATGGAAGTCGAGGACTATTGGGTGGCAGTGCCCGGTGAACTGGACTCTTTTTTCCGACGTTACCTTACCTTTCATTCCAGGGCTCACTACGTCAACTTATGGATGCGAGCAGCCAAGGGCGCTTCCATTGTTCAGGAAGAAGATGGTAATTATCTTGTCGATCAGAAAATCCGTATGAAATTCGAAACCTCAGGAGACGAACAACCCGTCATCAAAACCGATGATACTGGTATGGAACTTCTGGTCCCGGTGCAACTCTCACACGGCAAAGCCAACATCATGCAGGAGATTGTCTGGTGATGAAAACGGATACGATGAACCGCCAAGGTGCGAAGCACACGAAGCGAAGCGTGCACCCCCAGCAACGGAGGGGCAAGTTCCACCTTGAATCCACTTCAGACCTTTTCATGTACGAATCCCAATCAAACTGCAATGAGAACACTGCAGGCTGGCAAAAAAACAAGACTGTCCGCGTTCCACGTCATTTGCTGATGGATATTCACAAGGAAGAAGAATGGGGCTGGGTGGAATCATTCCCTCCAATTCAACAAAAGCTGAACCACGTTTCTGAAATTTTACCCAAACGAGTCATGAATCATAACATCACTCAAATCTGGAAGACTGCCTGGCTGCTGACTCTTGTCACTGCCTGTCTTTGCGGCAAGCACGATGCTCATGCCGCAGAACAGTCGGACTATTATAAAACCCTCACCTTACCCGTGCCCGACGGAGTCGTTCTGGAAGCGGGAGCTTTGCAATGGTTGGGGAACGATGAGGTCGCAGTATCCACCCGGCTCGGTGAAATCTACGTGGTGGACAATGCGCTGGCGGACGATCCGTCCCAAGTGAAATTCACCCGCTTTGCCAGCGGACTGCACGAAGTGCTCGGACTGGCGAAGAAGGACGATTGGCTGTATTGCATGCAACGCTGCGAACTGACGCGCATGAAAGATCTGGACAATGACGGTCGCGCCGATGTGTTCGAAACCGTCAACGATGACTGGGGCATCACCGGCGATTACCACGAATACGCTTTCAGTTCCAAATTCGACAAAGAAGGAAACATCTGGATCGTGCTCTGCCTCACTGGTTCGTTTACCAGCGAGATCGATTACCGTGGCTGGTGCCTGCGTGTGACTCCGGACGGTCGGATGATCCCGACCGCCAGCGGCATCCGATCCCCCGGCGGTATCGGGATGAATGCCTTGGGCGACGTCTTTTACACCGACAACCAGGGAGTTTGGAACGGAACCTGCGGACTGAAACACCTCAAACCGGGAGGTTTCATGGGGAACCCCAGCGGAAACACCTGGTATCAACTAACCGACGCTCTGGGACCGCGCCCGCTGGATCCGGTCAGTGGCAGTCGCATGCATATCGAAGCAGCCAAGATTCCCGAACTGGTGCCAACTGCTGTTTACTTTCCCTACGGCAAAATGGGACAGTCCGCGAGCGGGATCGTCTGCGATCAAACCGGTGGTAAGTTTGGTCCCTTCGAGGACCAATTGCTCGTTGGCGACCAAACCCACAGTACGGTGATGCGAGTTGATCTGGAGCAAGTCAACGGAGTCTATCAAGGAGCCTGTTTCCCATTCCTGACCGAACTCGATTCCGGAACCCTCAGCATGGAATTCGCGCCGGACGGATCCCTGTTCGTCGGAGGAACCGACCGGGGGTGGGGAGCTCGCGGTGGAAAACCCTTTGCTCTCCAACGCGTGGTCTGGACCGGAAAAAACCCCTTCGAAGTTCAAACCATGCGAGCCCGCAAAGACGGATTCGAAATCACCTTCACCGAACCCGTCGACAAAACAACGGCCACCGATCCCAAATCCTACACCATTCAAACCTACACCTACATTTACCAAAGCAGCTACGGAAGCCCCGAGGTTGACCAAACCACTCCCAAGATTGTCAGCGTAGACGTCAGCGAAGATGGCAAACGCGTCCGCCTCAAAATTGACAAACTTCAAATAGGCCATGTCCATGAACTCAAACTCCAAGGTGTGCGATCCAAGTCAGATGGAGCATTGTGGAATCCTGTTGCTTACTACACGCTGAATGATGTGCCGAAGGATATTTTGTAGACAGACTGAATTCTGTCGGTCTTTTTTTGACAGGATGAAGATGATTTCGGGTGAGTTTATAAATAGTCTATTTTTTTATCTCACACGAAGGCAGAAAGAAACGAAGAAAATTTTTCGATGAATTTGCAATGTGGACAGCTGTTACGTTCATTGTGTGATCCGTGTCGTTCAATTGAATGTGGATCACTATGAGAAAAACAACTACTTTGTGTCATTCTGCCTTCGTGTGAGTTCCTGCTTGATTTCAGGGAATGGGGATTGGTTTTCGAATAGGCGAATGCCGTGTTTGGTGTCGTAGACGACGAAGTCGGGTTTTTCGTCCTGGTTGAAATCGGTAACGCCGGGAGAGCCTTGTTGTCCGGTGAGGTTGATGCCGGATGCATTTGGTTTGATGGGGGTCCATTGGCCTGTGCCGTCTCCTGACAAAAGCAATCCTTTTCCGGATGTCATGGGAGCCCATTGGGTGTTTTCGTAGCCCCAGTTTTGGCTGAGGAAGATGTCCAGGTGACCGTCGAGATTGAAGTCTGCAATGGCTGTTCCGGTGGCGGGCGCCCATTGGGCCCTGGCGGGGAGGGGGTGCCATACATAGCTGTCGGGGAGGTTCAGGAGGACTCCGGTTTCGAGGGTGTTGATTTCAAAGTGTTGGGTAGGTTCCTCCATATCTTCCAGGATGTCATCCATGGTCAGGTCGGCGTATGCTTGATGGGATGCGATGGTCTTTTCGGTCAAGGACAACCAGGGCATGGCTTCTTCCATGCTCGAGATGGGCCACCATTGTTCGTTTTTGTTGTAGCCGGCAAGGGTAAGGTGGATGGTATTGTCATTTGTGCCTGGGATGTAATATCGGAATGGGCCGCTGCCCCATTGGGCCCAAGGGGTGTTGGATCCCAGGTTGCAGGCGATGATGTCGGGACGACCATTCTCATCAAAATCTCCCGTTGCCAGTGAGAGCCAGATGCCTTTAAGGTCATGAAATCCCATTTCTTCGGTGTAACGGGTGAAGATGCCATGTTCATTGAGTAAAAACTCCAGGCTGCCCCATTCACATGCCACCAGCAGATCCAGGTCGCCGTCCAGATCCCAATCGACCCATTCGGCATCGGTGGCGCGTTGGATCTTGTCGAGTGCGGGGTGGTTGGTTTGATCCCATTGGTATCCGCCATCGGTAGCTTTCAGTAACAGGGATGCGCTTGGGTTCTGCAGCGGCGTTATTGGGGAGTGATTGCTCAAATAGATGTCGGGTAGGTTGTCGCCGGTGTAGTCACCGACTTTAATGAGTGTGGTCGCTTTCGGGATTTCCACTGACACGAAATCCAGCCTTGTGTCGGAATGCCAGTGAACCAATTGATCCCCCGGTATCGGGCTGAATGCGGGACGGATGGCCAGAGCGCCTGTCGTGCCATTCGGATGCTGAAAGGATGCGAGGGGGGAATGCGGGGTCAGTTCGGATATTTGATCAGGGGCGTGGGCCACGGCAAAGTTGCCTGATCCATCGTTCTCCAACCATTGTGTCGCATTGCTCTGCCCGCTGATCACCAGATCATCATCTCCGTCGTTATCCATGTCTGCCCAGATGATCCTGGGGGTG
>JAQCFT010000261.1 GCA_027619545.1 Verrucomicrobiota bacterium
GCTTATTTACAATTGCAACGGTCCATTACCATGGATGGTCGTAAGTTAATCCTGTATCCCAAGGCTGGAAAAGCTCGGCTCTATAATTTGCAGAATGATCCGTTGGAGATGAGCGATCTAGCGGAGCGCCCCAGGCAGCAACGAACCGTCAAACGCCTGTTCCGCCATCTGTTGTCTCTACAGCAGTCCCTGGGGGATGACCTGGATCTGGAGGCTGCATTTCCTGAGTTGTAGGGTGTTTATTAAACATGGAGGGATTGGTTCCACCCAGTCCCATACTCATTCCTCAGGGCGTTCCTGTACAACCTATGTGGAACGTGGGAAAACTTTGATCGTTCGAATACCTGTGACGTTTCCATTGTAGCGTGACAAAAGTTCGGATGGCATTAGGTTCGAAGTGGGACAAGGTGGAACTTGCTCCCTCCATTTTGATTGGGAGTATGACGCGCCTGTTTAAGCACCATTGGTTTGTTTTACATTTGATCCTGCTGGCTTGTTGCCTGGCGGGGTGCGGTGACCGTTCCGATACTGGTTCGGATGCGACTGCTCCGGCTTCCAATCCTATTCCGGAAAAGTTTTTCCAGTTGATGAACAGGGGGAAAAACTACTTGGATCAAGGAGATACAAGCAATGCCCTGAATGCTTATCGTGAAGCGGCAGATTTGGTTTCGAATGATCCGGATGTGCATTTGAATCTGGCAAATGTTCATTTGTTGAGCGGGGAAGGGGATGCCGCTGTTCACGAAGCCGATCTGGCGTTGGAACTCGAACCTCAGTCGGCGGCGGCTTATTTCGTTAAAGGTTCCGCTTTTCTTCGCCTGCAACGCCCCGAGGATGCCGTCAAGGCGCTGATGAATTCGCTTAGTATTGATCCGGGTGTCACCGCGGCATTTTTTCAACTCGGTCTCGCTCGCATGGAATTGGAACAATGGGAAGAGGCCATCACTGCTTTTCGCGAAGGTATCCGGCTGGACCCCAACCGACTTCATTCAAGCGCTCATTATCTGCTGGCGCGTTCACTGATCCGGGTAGGGAAACAGGAGGAGGCTCAAAAGGAATTGGAGATGCACCAGGCCAATGTCGGGGGTGAAGGCCCTTCGATGGGGGATGCGGTTTTTGAACGTTGCAAACATACACGCGCTCGCATTCCGTTCCGTTTGGATCAACCGGATGCCAAGGGCATCCAGGTTCAGTTTGTGGATGCCACGGATGAAGTTCTTGGTAATGCTGCCACACGGTTTTCAGGTCCGCTGGGTGTGGTGGATGTACATCCCTTTGCCTGGATGGGACCGGGATTGGTTGCGACTGAACCGGGTAAAGGTTTTCAGTTGTTGTCCAATCAGCAGGGAATTTTCAGAGCAAATGAATCCAATTTTTTACCTGCAACAGATGCTGAAAATGCGAGCAAAATATTGATTGGCGATTTTCAGAACGATCGTGTGGAGGATGTTTTGGTGTTGGGGAGCACAGGGAGTCATTTATATCAACTAGGCCAGGGTGGGCTCATTCTCGACGTGACTTCCAGCAGTGGATTGGAAGCGTTGAAAGCCGAAACCGGCCTGTTGATGGATTTGGATTTCACCGGGAAACTGGACATTGTTGCCGTGTCTGCAACAGACCATGGAATTCAAATCTGGCGCCAGGCTTCTCCCTGGAATTTTTCGGATATCACGGACGCCAGCGGTCTTGTGTCCGGAGGCCAGCCAGTACAGCAAGTGTGGATGGAAGATTGGAACCGGGACAAGGTGATGGACATCATTGCAAGTCGCGCTGCGGGAGTTCCTATACTTCATGAAAAACAAAGGGGCGGTAAACTGATGGTCACAGAGCCGGATAGATGGGACGAAGGTTCAGTGTTTTGTATGGGTGACTTTGATAATGATTTGCGCCCCGATCTCGCCGTATTAGGGCAGGGTTCCATCACCCTTTGTTATAACGGAGGTGAGCAAAGAAAGATCGACCTGGCGATCAACGGTTCGGTTCGTCAAATCGTTCCTGTGGATTTTGACAATGATGGTTGGTTGGATCTGTGGACGATTGGTGACCGTGTCCGTGCCTGGCGCAATGGAGGTCTCGCAGGATTTGAAGAACAAACCACTACTTTGGGACTCGATTCACATGCTTTTGGTGCCGTTTCGGAAATTCACTTTGCTGATTTTGACAGGGACTGTGATCAGGATGCCATCCTGAGCCTTGCCGAAGGCGGTTTGCGTTATTTGCGGAACAATGGGGGAAATACAAATGGTCAGATCAGGGTAACGATGAAGGGCAATCGTTCCAATGCCAGCGGGATCGGATGCAAGATTGAGATTGCTACTGGTGGGTTGCGTTTGACGCGTACCGTGCATCAGCTTCCTGTGGAAATAGGCGTTGGCAACCACCAGGTATTGGATTCTTTCTTGGTGCATTGGTTCAACTGGCCACAGGGTTCTGCTGAAGTGCCCGTCAACTGTCAGGAACCCTTGCTTGCGCTGGAACTCACCATTCAGGAGGGTTCATGTCCTTACCTCTATGCCTGGGATGGCGAGACCTTTCGGTTTGTTACCGATTTCCTGGGAGCCGCCCCGCTTGGGTTGCCGGTTGCCGAGGGGCGTTATGTGGAGGCGGATCCGGAGGAATTGGTTTGGATCGGTGACGAACATACCTTTGTGCCCAAGGACGGATCACTGCAGTTGAGCATCACCGAAGAACTACGTGAAGTGTTGTATCTGGACGAAGCCAAATTGGTCGTGGTAGATCGGGAGCCTGATACCGAGGTGCATTCAACGGACAAGTTGATTCCTTCCGGACCCTTTCCATTGGGTTCCATCATGACCCTCCATCAAGAGTACCCGCTGCGACGGGCTGAGAATCACGAAGGGCTTGATGTAACCGAAGAGCTGCGTTCGGTGGATGGCCATCGTGCTTCGCCTCCTCATCTGCGTACTCCCCAACTCCGAGGCCTTGCTCAACAGCACAGTTGGATTCTGGATTTTGGCCCGCTGGATACTTCAAAACCACTAGTATTGGTTGCGAATGGCTGGATTCGCTTTGGTGGCGGTATGGCCAACATTGCCGGGTCCCTGGATCCGGAGCTTCCATTTCCGTTTCCAACCCTGGAAGTAGAAACCGCTCCGGGCATCTGGGCACCCGTTCATGTCACTGTGGGCGCTCCCGCCGGCAAGCCCAAGACCATCGTAGTGAATCTGGAGGGCAAACTTCCGAAGGAAGCCAGATGGTTGAAACTTACCAGTGCGTTTGAGATTCATTGGGATCGTATTGCTTTGATGGAAAAGAAACCCACACCTCGAACCACGATCACGTATTTTGCACCCAGTGAAACAGACCTGCATTACCGGGGATATAGTCGTCTGTTGGATCTTCCACCCGATGCGCCATTAACACCGGACTACGACGATGTTCTCCCCAATCCTTATTGGACCCTGCTTCCCAGCGGCTGGAGCACGCGTTACGGGGATGTATCGGAATTGATTGCAAAGCGTGACGAGGGGTTGCTCCTGGTGCATAGCGGAGACGAATTGATCCTGCGATTCGAAACCACATCACTGCCTTCCAAGCCCGAGGGGACGATTCGTGAGTATTTTCTGTATGCGGATGGTTGGGACAAGGATTCGGATTTTCATGTGAACGCAGGGAGCACGATTGAGCCTCTCCCGTTCCACGGTATGGATGATCAGCGTTACGGACAGCAGGAACGCCCTGCCTTTCCAAGTGACGCTTTGCATCGCAAGTACCATACAAGGTGGGTCGAGGGAAATGGGTTGACTTTGAAGACGGTATTTCGCACGAATCCTGCTGTTGAACAGACCTTGAAATCAAATTGATGACGCATGTTTAAAAGATGGAAATCACCTATGCGCGGAGGGTTGTCTGCGATGTTCTTATGGGCTGGCTCCTTTGCACTGTCCGGTCTGGCAGAACCGGTGATTACCGAGTTTTTGGCTGACAATCGATCCCGGTTGGCGGATGAAGATGGTGAATATCCAGACTGGATCGAGATCTATAATCCAGATGAGACTCCGGTTTCATTGGAAGGTTTTCACCTTACTGACGATCCAGAGAATTTGAGTAAATGGACTTTTCCTGCCGTTCATCTACCGCCGACTTCCTTCCTTGTCGTTTTTGCTTCAGGGAAAAATCGTTTGGATGCGAATCTTCCGCTGCACACCAACTTTCAACTATCCTCCGGGGGCGAATATCTGGCATTGGTGGGACCTGTTGAGGAGAAAGTGATCGGTGCTTTTGCCCCCACCTACCCGATTCAATTCGAAAATGAATCCTTCGGCATCGATCCGGATTCGGCAGAGCCTACCTGGAGTTATTTTTCAACACCCACACCCGGTGAAGCGAATGTTGGCGCATCGCACGCAGGTCCGTCCATCAAGGTGAATGACAAGAACCCGCCCCAGCCTGAAGTGACTGCGTTGCCTGTTTCAATCACCCTCCATGAAATCAATGCACCTATCGATTCAGTTACACTTTACTACGTCAAAAACTATGAAAGAGAGCGATCCGTAGTTATGATCGATGACGGTGTGAATGGGGACGAAGTGGCGGGTGACGGTGTTTGGACGGGTACGATTCCAAGTGTTGCCTTCGCACCAGCACAAATGACCCGATGGCGTTTTGAGGCCGTGGACACAGCGGGAAATCTGACCATGGAACCGGCGTATCGGGATCGGCGCGATTCGCATCAGTACTATGGAACGGTGGCCAAGGATCCTGCGATTAAAACTCTGTTGCCCATTCTTCATTGGTTCACCCGCAGTCCGTCAGGAGCGGGTACTTCCACCGGTTCGCGTGGATCGGTTTATTACGAAGGGGAGTTTTACGACAATGTTCATTTCAACCTGCATGGACAGTCATCGGCGGGGTTTCCCAAAAAGAGTTACAATATTGATTTCAACAGCACCCAGCGTTTTCGATGGAGTCGGGATGTTCCACGTGTGGCGGACATTGATCTGCTGACCAATTGGGCTGATAAGTCCAAAGTGCGGCATGTGTTGGGGTATGAAATCATGCGTGAGTCCGGTGTTGCAGCTCATTTTGCCTTCACCCTGCGCGTTCAACAGAATGGCGAGTTTTTCAGCACGGCGGATTTTGTCGAAGATGCGGATGAGATCTATTTGGAGCGGGCGGGTTTGAACCCTGAAGGGGCACTCTACAAAATGTATGACAACACGCTCAACCGAAGCGGCGGCGATAACGCACGCAAGGGAGTGGAAAAGAAAACCCGAAAATTTGAAAACAACGACGACCTGCAGGATTTGATTGATGGAATGGCGTTGAGGGGGGCTGCCTTGTCTGATTACCTTTACGACAACATCGACATTCCTGCCTGTGTGAATTTTCTCGCCGCCAATTCGGTGATTCGAAACATCGATATGCATCGCAAAAACTGGTACATCTACCGCGACACCGGTCGTAGCGATGAATGGGCGATCCTTCCCTGGGACCTTGATCTGTCGCATGGAAGGGTGTGGAACAGTGCCAACACTTATTTTGATAACCGGCTTTACACCGATGGATTTGTCAGGACGGGGACCGCGGTTCGACTGGTCTCACATATGTTTGCGGATGAGGACATGCGTTCCATGATCATGCGTCGCATCCGGGCGCTGTCGGATCGGTTTATTCACGCACCTCCCGCGCCGGGAACACCTGACATTGAGCTATATTACGAGCGACGTCTCAACGAGCAGATGGCCCTGATCGATCCGCCCTCCATTGTGCCATCCGATGCCAGGTTGGATTTTGAGAAATGGGGGTCCTGGCTTCAACGAGGTGCCAATGTTCCTTTCACACATACGCACTCCGACGTTGAATCCATGGAGGAAGCCATCGAACGATTCAGAAATGAATACCTGCCTGCGCGACGCGATTACATATACAATCGTCAAACCATTGGAAATGGTGGAGAGATTCCCGCATCACAAACAGGCGACGATTCCCCGACTCAGTTTGTACCGCTGGTTTCGGAAGGAGCCTCTGCGAAGGTCATCGTGCCTTCCGATGATGCTTTGGGTGATCGATGGACGGGAGATCCCGCCTTCGAACCGTTTGATACGAGTCGATGGATGAGTGGTCTTACCGGCATCGGTTATGACACGGGAACGACTTATGACTCTATGATCAAACTGAACATTCGAAACGAAATGCAGAGTAACACCAGTGTTTACATCCGCATTCCTTTTGAAATGGATTCTGTCCCCGAAGTCAATCAGTTGGAGTTGAGAATCAAATATGACGACGGATTTGTTGCTTACCTGAACGGTGAGATCCTCGTTGCATCCAATGTCGAGGATTCGGTTGCCTGGAACTCGACTTCAAGGTTGGCCCACTCGGCTCATCCTCGACGTTTCAGTGTGTTTGATGTGTCCGATAAAAAATCATTGCTGCGACAAGGGACCAATATTCTGGCAATTCATGGGATGAACGAAGTTTTAAATGATCGTGATTTTCTCATCCTTCCCGAGCTCCATGCGTCGGTGACACGTGTTACAATGTTTGCCGAACCAACGATTCAATTCGGCACCATCGAATCCAATCCGACTTCGGGCAATCAGGACGAGGAGTATATCCAACTGGTCAATCGCAACAGCATTGCGGTCGATATTTCGGATTGGCAATTGAAGGGGGGAGTCAAACATGTGTTTGCGCCCGGGACGGTGATTGCCCCCGGGCGGGCGTTGTATGTCTGTCCGGATTCTGCAACCTTTCGGGCACGCAGTGTTTCTCCAAAGGGTGGAGAAGGATTGTTTGTTCAGGGCGGATACACCGGTCATTTATCCAACTTTGGAGAAACCATCACGCTGGTGGATGCCAGAGGCGCTTTCAATAACGAGACGAGCTATGAAAGTGAGGCTTCTGACGCCCAGCGTTTCCTGATGGTCAGTGAGATCATGTATCATCCCGTAAAGGAAAGCTTGGCGGAGTTTATCGAAGTTTTAAATACCAGCTCTTCGGTGAGCATTGATCTGACCGGTATTCGGTTTACCCAAGGCATTGAGTTTGATTTCACCAATAGTTCCGTGCCAACTCTGGCACCGGGAGAAAGGGTGTTGGTTGTCAGGGATGCGTTGGCATTTCAACG
>JAQCFT010000262.1 GCA_027619545.1 Verrucomicrobiota bacterium
AGCCCATTATTCCATTTACAAACCTAGGAAGGACATCAAACCAGGTGAGGTAATAGGGAGAATAAAAGTGAAAAAAGTGAGTGAGAAAACTCGCTTTCATTCATTTTGGGAGCAGTTTGCCTCCTCTTTTGAGGAGTCGGTCAAAAGAAAATCCAAGGTGCGAATATCACTGAAAAAATTTCTGGGATACCATTTCTTTCAGAGAATAAAGATAGAGTGAAGAGTTTCCGCGGAGGATAAAATTCCCTGCACGTGGAACGATTGACTCTTTCTTCATTCAGATGTAATGCGACGCCTGTTGCTTGCAAGAATGCCTAAGGCTTCGCCTTTTGGGAGGATGGTGGTTTGAATGCCACAAGGTTGCTCCTCTCCTCCAATTCACATTCTATTGCGGCCACATTCTGGCGAATGCGGCTACTTTTGGTTTGGGGTGCCACATTCTGGCGAATGCGGCTACTGTTCTGCTTCTATTTCGATTCCTGACAGGATGGTGCCGTGCTGGTGTTTATCTGGGCTGAAGAGATGGATCTCCAGTCTGTCGGAGATTTGGATGCCTTTGAATTCTTTTACGAGCGTGCGCTGGTGGCCTTTGGTTTCTTTTGTTATGTCCAGCATTTCCAGCGCCAGGTTGTGCTGAAGGTATACGTCGAAGATGCGGTCTCCTTCGGAAAGTTTTTCAGGTTCCAGGAAGTGAAGTCGGACGGTGTAGTTCCTGATCGCTTTTGTTTTTGAGTCGTTGTTCTCTTCTTTGGCTGGATTGCTGATATGGGGCTGGATGGTTATTTTCTCCGCATGTTCCACGCCGGAAGCACCCACCCAGTTCATTTCATCTCCTTTGAATCTGGAGGAGTGGTGGGCGTAATAATGGGCATTTTCGCCTGTTATGGAGATTGGGATTTCCGGAGAATCGCCTCCTACTACAGGAAACTCCAGCCAGAGCGTCCCATTCTTTGCTCGCCGATCTCCGGGAGCGCCGAGGTTGACCCCCACCTGGCGAACGATCTCGCCATCTTTGGCGTTGGTGCCCAGTTTTGTATGAGTCCACATATCGATTTCTGGCATGTGAATCAGGGCCAGGGAGGTTTGATTCTGGTAGCCGCAAGTGCAGGTGCGGGTGTAGTCGGGGGCGTTGAGCACTCCGTTGGCGATGACCAGGTTGGAGGTGCAGCTGGATCGAAAACCTCCCAGGTTTCCTGTGCCGCTGTTTCCTTCCATGTCATAATACCCTGCGGCACCTGAGCGGAAGGTGATCATGTGTTCGCCTGCAATTGGGGTGTTGCATCCGTAGGCGCGAGAGAACGCCAATGGTTCTTCCTTTTGGGTGAGTGGATTCAGGATAAAGTGTGGTTTTCCATCCAGTAATCGGAAGGCTCCTGCCGAGGTTTTGTAGGAGTTGGGAGTGGTCAGGATCAGATCGTTGTGAATGATGCAGGGGCCGGTGTAATTACGTTCGAGGTTTTTCCAGATGACCTCACCCGTTTTTCCGGAATAGGCCACCATGCCGGTGCCTACTTCATCCCATTTTCGGTCATTTGCGAACGAGCCCGCCTGAAGCAGGATGTCGTATTCTTCCGAGTAACTTAACCATGTGCCGAATATGTCCCCCGTGGTTTCCCATAACTGATCCCCGGTTTGTGCATCATAGGCGGCAATCCGGTAGGTATCGGGTTGAACCCGTCCACGTCGTTTCATTTTTCCTTCCGCGCTTTCAGGCAGTTTGTCCAGGCAGTAAATGCGTCCGTTTCCTGCAACGATGCCATTGTGGATGAATCCGTGGCGTGGTCTGATTTTCCATAAAACATCGCCGGTGTGGCGGTCGAAGGCTACCAGTCCGTCACTGGATGAAAGATCTTCGACGGGAGGATAGTCCTCTTCCCAAGTCAGCAGGGTTCTGTCGGAAAAGTGAGCGAAGTCGTGCCCCCCAAGCAACAAATCTCCGTAGATGCCGATGAATCCCCATCTTGGACGCATGATGCCATTGTTTTTGGGTGGAAGGTTGATTTTGCGAATGGTTTTCCCTGTCTCAGCATCCAGCACTTCGCAGTAGTTCTCCAGAGCGATGTAAACGGTATCTTCGGTTGCGACGTAATTGGAGCCGCGCAGGTTGGCTCCGGCGATATGCACTTGGTTGTAGCTGGTGCTGAGCGGTATGTCTTTATAGGTTTCATCGTAATAGATTCCGTAAGTGTCGAGATTTTCAATTTTGCGTTTCCAGATGACTCTGCCGGTGTAGACATCGCGCGCGCTGAGGCTGTCCATGCCTTCGATGATGGATCGTCCTCCGATGACTTGTTCGGGTGGTCCGTGGCCATGTCGCGGGAGGACGTCCATGTTGGAACTTCCTCCAAACCACAGCAGGCCAAGCGGGAGTTTTACGCGTTGGTCGTCTGATTTGACGGTGTTGGCGATGTCTCCGTATTGATGGGTCCAGTCTGCAGCGCCCGGCAAGGCGCCTTCGCGTTTCACTTGGATGAATGTTTCCGAGCCATTGGTCGGGGCATCCGTCCCGGACTTGCTCATGCTTGTTGTGCTTACGAGTCCTTTTTCCAGGTCCAGAGATTGGATGGCAATTTTGAGTTCCTCGACTTGATTCCCCGTGTGAGTGATCCATAGCTGCCCCCCATAGGGTCGAACCGATTGATAAGCTGCTTTGATCCGTTCTTTGTCTTGGGCAATCTTTTGATCCGTGTCATTGATCAGGACAAGAGAAGCAAAGTAAGGCGAGGCCTGGAATGAAAGAGGATCTCCCTGGTGCAGTACGATGCGTTTTCCGTAAATGGAATCAGATGTGTCATAAGAGCGACGCAGGGCATTCACCCGGTTAGCATCAGGATCAACTCCGATTATATGAAAATCGGTTTGATGCAGTAACAGATCCAAGGCCCGTCTGTCTTCCAGTCCAAAACAAAGAGCATAGCCTGCCTTGGATTCCAAGTTGTCCAGCTTGCTTTGGAGCAAAGGCCATTCCGCATTGTTGTAGGCCTTTTTGTCCGGAATGGGTGTTGCATTGAGTTTGGGCGAAAAATCTCCGAATGCCAGGATATGTCCATCCAACGTTACAGCAAATAGCATTTCGTTCGCAGCCAGCAAGCGCTGGATGTTTGCTTCGATCTTCTGCACCCAGATTGGTGTGGGAGGAGTTTCAGAATTCCTGGAGAGTTGAAACGATGAGAGGGTGTTTTTGCCAGCGGCGTAGAGACGGTTTCCAGCCTTGATCAAATCGCCCGAAGCATCGCCTTTGATTTCCCATTGCTTCTTATGTTTGCCGTTGAAAGCTTCAATCAAATTGCCAGCCCATCCATTGACATGAGGTGCTTTCATGGTTTCCAGTTCTGACGCCAGTTGAGAGATTTGCTTTTCCGCATTTGCAATCTTGGTTTCGGCTTTCTTGACGGCTTCTTCTGTTTTGGCTTTAGCCAGGTCCATTCTTCCAGCAGTTTTGTTTTTTCTGGCCGAGCTTAGTTTTGATGCCAACTGATCCACTCTGGTCGCGAATATGGTTTCATCGAGCGAAGCATATAGAAACGCTCCATCCAAAACCGGTTCATTGAGTTCAAAGCTGGATTTGTCCCCATTTGCAATATCGTAAGCGCGCACCCCGCGAACCCGGGTGTGAGCAAGGAAATGTTGCTCGTTGGCTATAACGAAAGAGCCTCCGTTTCCTTTTCCACCTTCTGCGATGCGGAAGTATTTGAAATCCCCGTTGTGCCGATCGAACACAGCCGGAACGGATCGACCTCCCGGAATAATCAGGTGATCTTCCGTGGCTACCAGCGATCCTTGTGGTGCGACGCCTGCGAATGAGGGGGCGTTGTGCGGTTGCTTGATGTATTGGGCATTGGTACTGTCGTTCACCCATTGCACATGGCCGGTTTGGGCATCCAATGCGTAAATAAATGTTCCCATGAATGGCCAGATGCTGGCAGCGAAATAGAGGGTGCCGTCACGTATCACGGGACCTCCCCGAGCCGGCCATGCCGAAATCACACGTTCGTTGCCGATGACTTTGAGATTTCCAGGAGCACCTCGAAAAGACCAGGCAAGTTCGCCGGTTTGGGTTTTCAGGCAGTAAAGGGATCCATCGTCACTGACAAAATACACATGCTCCCCATTCGCAACTGCAGGAAAGCGGATCGGACCGTCGGTGTAGAAACGCCAGGCTTCCGTTCCGGTCCTGATGTCCAAGGCCAAAACCTTGTCGCTGTCATTGAAATTGAGGACCATCAAATCGCCGGAAACGATGGGCTCAAAGATCCGGTCGTAGGTCATTAAATCATGGTTGAGCGGATCATCCCAAACTTGTTCGCGCTTGGGGAAGGAGCGTTTCCACACCAGACGCAAGTTATCGGGAAGCACCTCAGGTGTGTTGGCAGAACGATTGGCGTCGTATCTCCACTGAGGCCAGTCAGCGGCCGTCGCGGTCATCAGGAACGTCAGGCATCCGAGCAGGAAAATGGTTTTGATCGTTTTTATCATCAATCAGCTTGGTTTTTGTCACTCAGGTGTTGGCGGGGTTTTATATCAGTTTGCTCTGGTTCAGGCAACGGAGACTAAGCAACAATTTTGTGTCCTCTTTGACCTGAGACACATCCGGACTATGATTGGTTGCGTCTCAAAAAGTAAAATCCGCTCAGTAAAACCGCGACACCGATGATGGCGCAGGCAATGGCGGTGGTGAGCAATACGGATGGACTGTCTTGCGATGGGTCAAGAGATGTTTCGGCTTCAGGATACGGAACTTCTGATACATGGACTTGGGGGGATTCCGGATGAAAACTGTTTGTTGCAGGGGCTTCCAGCGTGACGAAACCGGTCAGGGGAGGCAGCTCACGGTCGATTTCAAATTGCCGGGTGACCAGATGATCCCAATCCACGGACATCAGCAAATCGACTCCTGGGTTCTGTTCTTTCACCTCGCAAGAACAGGCCCCGGTGAGAAAGACGCAGGCCTCGTCAATGACATCCGGCGCGATGCCTTCTCCAATGAGCGCATAGAGAGCGCGACCTCTTCCGAAAATGGGAAATGCCATCGGTTCATTGAAAGTCGTCAGGTCGCTCTCCGTGCCCAATAACATCTGAATGAAGAATGATTCATCCGGATCATCCTTTGAAATCCTGAGAGTGGAAAAAGCGATGCTTAATTCTTCTTCGTCGATGGAAATCAGTCCATCTTCGACATCGACAGGATCCAATGCAGGAAGCTCCAGATGTTCGCTGAGGTGTTCAAGTCGTTCGGTCAGGCGATTGTAAGCCAATTGATCTTTGGCGATCTGGCCACTTTCAAGCAGCACCCAGACGGCGGATTCACCTTTCAACAGGCGGCGGGCGATTTCTCTGCGGGCCGGGGAGTCTGTTATTCGTTGGATGTTTTGTTCGTTCAGTTCCGCGGTCCAGAAAGGTTTCTGGTTAAAATGCCCGATAGGGTAGGAAACCATCATGGTGGGCGCACTTTGGTCACCTTCCTGTTTCCAGAAGGAAAGCAGACTTTCGTCAGGTAGGTTGTTTATATCGATCGTTTCGACACTGATATTGGTGGGGCCATCCGAGGTGGAAGTGGCGTCAGGCAATGGGGCGATCAGGGATATTTGAGCATCGGTCAGCGGCTGGTCGTGCAAGATTCTGATTTGGAATGTGTCGGGAGCCCAACGTTCCAAGGCATAGCGGAAAACGGGCACAGAACAGGCTGTTACTTCACATGAGAGTGCTGATCCCATTAAGACCAGGCATGCCAGTATGGTTGAGTACACACTTCGAGCTTGTTGAAACAATGGCACATGACGTTGCCGAGTCTTTGAGAAGATATGGATGTTGCACTTTTGGCATGCCATGGTGCAGTTTTAACCCGTCAGTGACCTCATGCAACGATATTATACTGATTGCCAAAAGTATGTGAGCATAACGGCTTGCTGTTGCTTCTTATTCTCACGCCCGCTGCGCTAGGGACGCAGTGGCGCAAAGTTTTTTCTGAAATTACTTCTGGCAAACGTTATAAGCAAAATAAGCAATGCATCCAACGAGGGAGGAAACCTTATCGCAAGGTAGTATCCCGGGTGACTCAGGGGGCAAGCGTTATACGTGCCCTGATAAACTCCAGTCCCAACCACGAGGAGGGCTCAAATGTGAAGATGCTTGATGACGCATCAGAGACTTGCTCCAGATTCCGCTTTGCTGTTTCCAGTGAACCGGTTCCGAGAGGTCGTGGGTGGTTTCAATCATGGCGGTCTTGTTTTCAGGTAATGAGATAGTCAATTGGACCAGGCCTGATTCATCTACACGGAACGTCTTGATCGCAATCAAAGACTGCGCATCGTTCGGATCAGTAGAGGCAAGGATTTCCTCCAGGTCCGTCAAACCGTCACCATCGGTATCCCATCCCGGGATTGCTTGATCTGTGGGGCTTCCCAAGAGGTGTTCCCACCGATCCGTGACACCGTCCCCGTCACTGTCTTTTTCAAACAACACCGATTCCGTGGAAAGAATCTCAATTGGAAAGGCCGTATGAGGCAGGTTTTGTTCGGTGGTTTCAGCAGCAAGTGTGAAACTCAGGGAAAGGGGGGGAGACATTCGGCAAAGTCTGGTAACGTTCTCCATGACGCCATATCATCTCTGCCTGTATCCAAAATTTCGAATCTTCCGGATTTCCAATGGACGCTTTGAGTGTTTGATGATAGCTGCCCACCTCGCTTGTATCGATGCGGTGATCTCCATTCGAATCTGCCGGGTGGCTTGTTTGCGCTTGCAAATGAATAAGTGTTAAGAAAGCACAAAAGATTCCACAGTAAATACCCCTAATCTTGCTCATCTCAGAAAAATTAATTGTCAACTGACGACAAAGCTATTGGGTCTTGAGAAATCAATTCAAGCCTTGAAAGTTCAAATATCGAATTATCCCCCCGGTGAAATGATGAATCTGTTTCGATTGGTCGATTTCTTGGGTTTCGATGCGGCTGAAGATAAAAATTTAGGGAGGGAAACATGTGATTTTTGAGCTCAGGCAACAGCAGTTCCCTGAAAAACGCACCAGGCCTCTATTGATCGATGTCAATGAAAGCACCGGGGATTCCATGAA
>JAQCFT010000263.1 GCA_027619545.1 Verrucomicrobiota bacterium
AATCCATCCATGGCAAAGAAATCAAATTCCCCACCCCGTTTCTTGGATGCTTGGTTGGCTTTTTGGTTGGAAAGATAATGCTTCACCGCACCCAACAAATAAGTCCGAAAGCGTCCTCTGCCCGGATCCGCTGATCCAAAATCCCTTTTTTCAATAATCCGGGCAAAAAATCCCTGAGTTAAATCCTTGGCATCTTCGGGAGAATACCCACGTGTTCGAACAAAAACATAGACGGGTCCCCAATATGCTTTGCAAAGTGTCTCTAGTGCCTGAAGTCCGGCACAATCATCATTGGCAGCCGACAACACAATGCTCCATTGAGTTGTCACAAAAGGATGGTTGGAAGATGGATGATTCAAACCTAATTTGAGTCCTTGTTTAGCCCGTTTTCTTCTTTGTCTGAAACATTTGGGCTTTGCTTAAAAGAATGCAGACACCCCTCACACGCAGCAAGAATGATTAAGGTTTAATAAAACTGGGCATTGAGCGCAAGCCGTGAAACCATTCTGAAAAAAGTAAGGTGATGATATGGAACGTTGAGAACACAAATAGGGCAATCTATCTTAGCTCTAAAAGCTTATTGGTGAGTCATACGTTCCAAAGAGGCATCATCAAACTCCCCCCTTAATCAACCCCTTTTCCACGAGCGCGGTGCGGAGTTCATTTGCCAGAGTGATGACGCTGGCAAGGTCCGTTGCTACGGCCTGGTCCGCTCCCGCCCGTTGCTCCGTCGGCGTAGCGCCATGGAATCCCACCTTGGCTGTGGCATCCGCCCCGATCCCGATTTCCCACATGTACCCACCAGCGTGGCGTTTCAATGCGCCGTCGCTCACGTTCCCTGTCAAATACCCTGTCGGGATCGTTCCAGTTGACGGATCAACTGTCACCGCCGCTGGCCTGGTCTGCTTCCATGTCCCCGGTGTCCCGGCAACTGAGCAAATCCACTCCCCACCCAGAGCATCACGCCAAAACTCGTCAGCGACATGGTCACCAGTTGTTGGAGGCCCAATGACCGTGGTCGGTGTCCCGTTCTGGTAGGTCGGTTCTCGTTTGGCGGTTTCACCAGCCAGGACTTCGAAATTATCCTGGACCAATGCCATGAAATTGGCGGCGTTTTCAACGTCTTTAAGTCGAGTGTGTGGAGGTATGGTTGCCATGAGTTTTATGCTTTCTTTACTGAGATTTGATCGTAATCGAGGCTTCGAAATCCTTCGCGCTCGGAGTAGCCGCGGAGGAAGAAATCGGTTTCCGCACCAAGGATGGCGACAAGGTCGGCTTTTATGATGACAGGACGGATCAAAGCGCGGTATGACCGGAATACAATAAATGGCAGAATATTTGGGGGTTTTGAGAAGAACCCTTGCTTCCCTGAGTCCTATCTGGCAGCTTTGCAATGTGGGATTACCCCTCTTCCAGTTTCAGACTCCGGACCAAACTCCCCGGAAGGCCGGAAATCGGTTTCCTATCAACGAAATAGGTTAACTGAATGCAAAATTCCAATTCTTGGAGGGAACGGCTCCGGCCTTATACAGTCAAATCAAATGCTCTTGCCTCTTGGCAGGTTTTGAACACTCTTATCCCATTTGTATTACTCTGGACTGCGTACGCCTATTTGGTTGACGTTTCCCTTCTTTTTGCAATCCCCTTTGTCCTGGTGATCTGTCCTTTTCTCCTGCGCTGTTTTGTCTTGATGCATGATTGCGGACACAATTCATTGTTCAGATCCACGCGCGCCAATCAGTTGGTGGGTTTTTTGTTCGGGGTCATCCCCGGCATGCCGCAAGCCGTTTGGTCGAAAAACCATGCTTACCATCATCAAACCAATGGTGACTGGGTCAATTACAAGGGCGTCTTTAATATCCTTTCAACAGACAAATACGATACACTGTCTAAAAGCGCACAAAGGCGTTATTGGCTTTTTCGGCAACCGCTGATTCTTATTCCGGCAGGATTTTTCTACGTGCTGTTTAACCCTCGGTTCAATTGGCTCCTGGGAACGCTCATAATGTTAGGAAAAATCAGCCGACGGCTTTTAACATTCCGTCTGTCCGAGGCAGGAAGTGTCGCCGATCAATGGAAAACCAAATTCTGGAAAAACAAGAACGATTATCTGCACATGACTTGCAATAACCTGGTCTTACTCTCAATTTGGGTCATCATGTGCATGGCTATGGGAACGGGTGAATTCTTTTTTCTGTACATCATTTCAACATCTCTGGCCGGCTCCATCGGAATTTTGATTTTTACCATTCAACATAACTTCGAGGACTCCTATGCGACCGACACGGCCCACGTGGATCATTATCGGGCGGCACTCGAAGGAACCAGCATGTTGGTTCTTCCCAAAGTTCTGAATTGGTTTACCGCCGACATCGCCTACCACCATCTGCACCATCTGTCGGTCGCCATTCCGAATTATCGCCTGGCTTCCTGCCATAAACAGTTGGAATCTTTGTTCGTCGGAGTCAAGCGAGTCGGCCTGAAAGATCTCTTGGGCACTTTTAAGTATCAACTTTGGGATCCCGAACAGCAGAAGGTCGTCAGCAGGTATTGAAAATCGCCTCAGAACCGTGGAAGCTCAAGGCTTATTCATGGGCCTTTGAAACTGTTTGAACAGGTAATTCACCTTTAACTTTCCAGACACCATCAGAGGCTGTCAAAAGCCCCACGTTGATCCCCCCCCTTTTCCGCATAGCGCGGCAATCGGCTGAACCCAGCTCCGAACGATTCTCAGTCAGAGCATACTAATCAGATGCAATATGAATAAGCTTACACATATTCTGACTAGGTTTACGATTTCATTCTCGTGCTTCGGACTATGGGCACTGCTCAATATCCTTCGCAATTTGTCGGTTCAAAGCACTCAAGCACTTCCTGTGTTCTCCATGCTTCTTGTTGTCTTGGTCTTGGGTCGCCTTCAAAACCGGACACGTCAGCAAATCATACGTCGACTTGAGGGTCATTTAAAAGATCTAATAGCTTTGGGATAAATTCCTTTCGCTATTGAACCCACACCTCCTTATCGGGTGCTTCAGGGAAAGGCCTCGGAATGCGCCTGTTATAGTCATGCTCATGGAGGTATCTGATTAAGGTTCCATAACTGATATTGATCTTTTGTTTCGATTTTAGTGTGAAGGACAGCAATCGACAGCGCCACCCAGCTCCTCCTCTATTGAGCAGTTTTCTGGATTGGGATGGTTGCGCTGTCGTCCGAATCCTCAGATTGCACCACTTTCAATTTTAATCAGTCCTAAAAGCACTACGATTGAGGTGATTTTTCATTGAAAATTCCGTACAGCCCCCCGCTCATCCAAGCAATCTGTTAACCTGAGATAAATACTGTTATCAGCGGCAGGAAAGCAATCAGTCGGGACTGTTCTAAGCAATAAAACACCCTTTCTAAAACCATCTCAATCAGCCCCATGAAAATGGCAGATTTTGCTTCCAATTTTATGAAAGAATTTTCCAAGCTGGCAGCATTTCCTTACTGTTGTTTACTGCGCTTTTGGGAGCGTTTTCTGAAGACTTTCTTGTTCTTGGCTTTGGGTCTGCCAGGTTTTGGGAGCAATTTAAAATCGACTTGCTTTTTGTAGGTGTCCACTTTCGCAACCTGCACGACTATTTGATCTCCCAGTCGTATGATTCGTCTGGTTCGGCGTCCGATGATACGAATTCGATCCGGATCCATTTCGTAAAAATCGTCCTCAAGAATCGAGAGCGGAACCAAGCCGCTCATCCCTAAATCCGGTACATCGACAAAGAATCCAAAGTTACGAATCTGGGTGACCATGGCAGCGTAAGGCGAAGGTTTTCCTGATTTCAATTGATGGTTCAGGAACGCAAACAATTTAACATTCTTACTGTCACGCTCTGAGTCTGACGAGTTCCGTTCCGTGACGGATAAATGATCAGCAATTTCCTTCAGCACGCTTAATCGTTCCCCTTTCTTTTCGAACAGGGTCCTGTGTACGATCAAATCCGCATACCGCCGTATAGGCGAGGTAAAATGGGTGTAATTGGCCTTGGCAAGACCGTAATGCCCCAAGGGCTCCACCGAATAACAGGCCCGCATCAACGATTTGAGGAAACCGATCTTAAGTGCGGGGCCAATGGGCAACTCTCCAAGTCGCTTCAACAGCTGTTGAACCTGTCCGGGTTTTTCCAAGTTTCCGCAAGGTATTCCATGGGCAAGGACTTCTTCACGGTAATCCCGCAATCTATCCGAATCAGGCTTTTCATGGATGCGATGAATGGTATGACGGCGCAGACTTTTGAATCGTTGGGCGACGGCTTCATTCGCCAGCAACATGAATTCTTCGATCAACTGATGCGATTCATCATTATCATGGCGTTCAATATTGCGAACGCGTCCTTTCGCATCGAGTCGGATTTTTGTTTCTGGAAAATCCAATTCCAACGCACCTGCTTTAAATCGGCGTCGCCTGATTTTCTGCGCCAATCGATGGGCTTCACGCAGCATGTTCTCTACCGATCCCTGCGATTTGCTTTGAATGACGGAAAGGGCTTCCCGGTAGGTGAATCGTTTTTTTGAATGAATCACTGCGGAATAGCATTTTGCGTTGAGGACCTTACCTTCATTATCAATACTGAACTCCACACACTTGGTCAAACGATCCACGTCTGGTTTGAGAGAGCAAAGTTCATTACTCAAAGCCTCAGGCAGCATTGGAATAACACGATCCACGAGGTAAGTTGAGTTGCCCCTCTTACGCGCTTCGACATCCAGTGCGGAACCGGGTTTCACGTAGTGGGAAACATCCGCAATGTGAACCCATAGATTCCAACCGGAAGATGCTTTCTTCAAACAAAATGCATCATCGAAATCCCGGGCATCATCGGGATCAATGGTGATGACATGGTGCCCCCGGCAATCAATCCGTCCTTTACATTCCGCAGGCGTGACTTCACTCCCGAATTGACGGGCAGCTTGAAGCACTTTGCCCGGAAACTTTAACGGAAGTTCATAATGCCGCAAAACCGAAAGCATATCGACTCCTTCGGCTGACGGTGATCCCAGCACTTCAATGACCTGACCCTCCGGATTTGTATGACGAGATTCCCATTGCAGCAATTCGACGACCACCTTGTCCCCATTCCTGACGGTACACCCGACATCTTTAGGTTGTGGAACGTAGATATCCTGTGGAATGCGTGGATCATCCGGAATGACGTATCTCAAAAGGTTGCCATGCTTGAACGTACCAACAAAACGAGTACGCCGCCTCTCCAACACCCGTACAACGCTTCCAGAATGTTTCTCGCCTGCCGAAAGTTTTCCTCCCTGAACACGAACGTTAAGTCGAATCAGCACACGATCTTCATGCATTGCAGTGGATGTGGAATCCGCTGAGACGGTGATTTCCCCTAACTTGGAGTCATCTGGAATGAGATATCCGCGTCCTTGCCGAGTCATCATGATTCGCCCGGGAATCAAGTCCGCCAGTTTGGGGAGTATGTAACGATTACCCTTGATCCTGGCAATCTGACCAACTCGTTCCAGCGACTTCAGGGCATTTTGAAGCCGTTGTTGTTGATTTCGTTCCAAATTTAAAAGCCGGAGCAATTCGGGGACGTTTGAAGGAATATAATTCGATCGCCCTAATAATTTAATAATTTCATCATTCATAAGTCTACATGGAAGCCATTAACAACGACCCTGGTTAACAGATTACCGAAACGATAAGGCAATTGACATCAGGATTTGACGAAATGTCAAAAGACTCTTCGTAACGAAGTATTCTTGATTGCTTGAAATTGCGGGTTCCGCATCCAGCGAAGACGCGCAAACGACATCCGCTGTTCCAGTGCAACCGCTTTTTGAAAGCGCGGCCTCTCAATCCTTATTTTTTCTTATCGTTTTCGGTGTTTCCCGGATCTCCAGGGGAGTTACCTGGCCCGTCGTTGATGGGGTTCGCCGGGGGGATGGGGATCTTCGCAGTTGCCGACTCCATTGTTGCCTTTGCCGACGGTTCCCTGATGGCTGTTGGAATCCCAATCAGTGAAGGTGGATTCTGTGTCAGGCACGACGCCTGTCACGGTGGCGGTGTTGGAGTAGAGTCCGTCGGTCACTTTGTAGTCCACCACTCCTATCGAGATGTAGATCCAGATTTCTCCAGTGTCCAGGATGGCGTCGCCATTGGTATCGCCGGTAACGCAGACGGGTTGAAAATCTTCCGTTGGATCCTCCGGTGTTCGGGCATCATCCACGACATTGACCACTTCCTGAAGCCAATACCGAAATCAGGTCGGGATCCGTTGTGGCCGCAAAAGATTTCACCCCACCAGTTGCATCCGTGATCGGCTCCTGAATCAGGTTCGGTTCCGATGGACAAGATGAAGGTTTTTTTCGAGCCGATCCTTGCCTTTCATTACAAATTGAGACTCGATCCACAAAGCCGTGGGCGCCCCGCCTTCTGGCCGCACTGACCGGCCTGACCGGCGATCCCCGCTCCCCTCATTCGCAGATGATTTCATGGATGATCAGCGGGCGGATGGAGTCTGGAGAGTTTAGTATTCGATCAGTTGGTCCAATGAATAATGCTGAGCATAAGCTCAAAACTTCCAGGAAATCCCGGAGAATACAGTCAAATCTTCCGCGTCATCATTCAACCCCACGAGTGACCCAGCATCCAGTTGCGCGGCATCACTCAAAGCATAGGTGATTCCGCTGCTGAAGTGCGCACCATAACTGTCGTCACTGCTCACGCCTAAGTATTCGAGATATATACCGATGCGATCCGTCAAATCCAGACCTATGACAGTCGTATGCGACACTTCCCAATCCCATTTTCCAGTGGCGCTGTCAAAGATGCGCTGAATTTCCACCTGAGCACCCAGACTCCATTTTTCCCCCGCCCGCCAGGCAAAAGGAGTCACCATCCCACCTTCCCATTCATCATTGCCCAGACGGGATGAAGTCGGAACTTTGACGATGGGCATCAGACCGAAAGCCGTTTCACCTTCATCATTTCCCCAAAGATTGTATTTCAATCGAAAGACCAGATCACTTGCATCTCTC
>JAQCFT010000264.1 GCA_027619545.1 Verrucomicrobiota bacterium
CCAACTGGCTTATGAAATATCCGGGTTAATCCCTCGTCCCGACCCCTATTCTATAAGGTTTCAAAAACTGTAGGCTACCCTTTTTGAGTTGGTTTTTGGATACCATCGGATTCTCCTTTGAAAAGTGAAAAGCAAGGGAAGGAAACCATAAGGTGACGCGTCGGGGATGACACGTTCTACCTATAGGCTTCCCTGAGGTGCGTGACAAGCTGGTGCGATCTACCTGTTTTTGTTATTAAAGAACAAAAAACCCCATGCACTCGAGGTGCACGGGGTTGTGGGAAAGACTTTTTACTTCCGTATCAGTCGCGGAGGGGGAGTTGTTTCTCCACTTTTTCTTTGACCAATTTGGCGAACTTGGGAAGGCCGTTCTCGGTTGGAACGGGGTTTTCGCCCTGAATGAGCGGGGTGATATACTTCACAAAGTTGTCGTTCGGCATGAAACCATCCACGGAGATCCAGGCGCGGGGAATCAAGTGTTCCACGTTGGCGATGTCTTCCAGCGGTTGGAGTGCGGTGCCCCATTGGTAAGGCTCGTTGTTCAGGCGAACGAGTTTCACCATCTGACCGCTCTTGCCTTCCAGGGCTGCTTTGACCGCTGCCACGCCGCATGCGAAGGCCTCTTCCACGTCGGTGGCGCTGGCGTAGTGAGCGGCGGCGCGCTGGGCGTAGCCGAGTTTAACGGTGCGGGTTTTGAGATTGAGTTTGCCCTGCACCATTTCCTTGAGCGCATCAGCGGCACCGGAAAGCACTGCGTGACCGAATGCGTCGAGGCGTGATTTGTCAGCTCCGATCTCTTCACCGGCTGCGTTTTTGACACCTTCGCCCGTGACCACGATGCAGTAGTTCAGGCGGTCGACTGTTTCCTGGACTTTTTTGAGAAAGGCTTCTTCGTCGAGGCGAATTTCGGGTAACAGGATGATGTGGGGGGGATCGTCATCGTCGCGCTTGGCGGCTACCGTTCCGGCTGCGATCCAACCTGCGGCTCGGCCCATGACTTCAATGATACAGCAGGAGCCGTCATCGGTGGCCATGCTACCCACGTCGGCGCCGACTTCCATCACGGTTGTGGCGTTGTATTTGACCACGGAACCATATCCAGGGCAGTGGTCGGTGTGGGGGAGATCGTTGTCGATTGTTTTGGGAACTCCAATCACGCGCATGGCGTAACCGCGTTTGACGGCTTCTTCGTGAATCTTGTGCGAGGTATCTTGTGAATCATTGCCACCGGCATAAAAGAAGAAACGGATATTGTGTGCCTCAAAGACTTGAAACAGGCGGTCCATGTCGCGGGCGGCTTGTTCGTGATCGTTTTTGAAATTGATCTTGTAGCGGCAGGTGCCCAGTGCTGCTGCCGGAGTGTGTTTCAACTCTTCGATGGTTTTGGCTTTCTCCTCGTTGATGTCAATGAGTTCTTCGTTGAGGATGCCGTAGATGCCGTTCAATCCACCATAAATCTCTTCGATTTCGCCATGTTTGCCTGCTTCTGTAATGACGCCGGCCACGCTGGAATTGATGACGACGGTTGGGCCGCCGGATTGTGCCACCAGCAGGTTCCCGGTCAATGCGTTTGATGCTTCGGTATTTTCCATAAAATTCAATTCACTTCTTTTTCAGGCTCGCAACTGATTTGACAGTCCGCCCGTGGGTTGATAAAGGTCGCGTCAACAGCTCGGCAACATGCCAAGTTGACGCGCCAGTGTCAAAAAGGAATTGTCGTTCTTCGAAGAATCTCTCGCGGCTTTGCGGGTTCTTGAAAGGCGATTAATGGTCGAAGCTGATCACGTTTTTGATACCCGTCGCTTTGTCGAGGAGCAGGGAACGGCTGTCTTGTGCTCCAAACCGACTGGTGATGATGCGTTTAAGTGCTTCGGGCCAACGTTCCATGAAGACTCCGAGATCCTTGATGGCAGAGATGAATGCTCCCTGATCGGCATTGACGGTTCCGATCACGACCTGATTTTTAAGTACCAAATTTCGCATGATGAGGTCGGCGTCCACTTCAATGGCTGGTTTGGGGGCGGGGATGCCCGTGAACACGTAAATCCCGTTCAATCCCAGAATGCTCAGCACTTTGTAGGAAATGCTGGAAACTCCCACGGCCTCATAGACCAGATCGATATTGCCGACTCGTTCCGCCAGTTCTTCCAGGGATGTTTCCTGGGCTGAAATGTAAGGCACACCAAAGGACTCCACCAATTCGGCTTTCGGGTTGGGTGCCTTGCTGCGGGAGTAGACGAAGGTGTTGAATCCTTCGGTTTTCAATTTCATGGCACCCAGGATACCGACCGGGCCGGCTCCCAGAACGACGGCATTGAGGCCTTTCCCGTTAGGGCGACCTTTGGCGTCCTTGTCTTTTGCCCAAGGCAGGCGGCATTGGGTGGGCCAGACTTGGGCCATGGCTTTTTCCACAATGGTCAAAGGTTCCACCAGAACGGCCACATCCTTGAGGTTGACCGGCACGTAATTGAGATATTTTTCTTCTTCCGCCCAATATTCTGTCATGTAGCCATGGCGCATCTTGATGCCGCGCTCGACAAAGTCTCCGGTCGAACAGAAGTCCTGCATATCATCCTTGCAGGGAGCACAATGGTTGTGCGTGCATGGCCGTCGCACGGATGGAACCACCAGATCACCCGGCAGGAAATTCTCCACTGCCGAGCCGACCTCCTGAACGATGCCCAGGCATTCATGCCCCAGCACCAGGTAGTCGGAGTCTTTGGGCGGGTCGCCATAAACGAAGGTGCAAATTTCGCGGTCGGTGCCGCAGATGCCCACATCGATGCTTTTGACGATCACCTCGTTGTCCGAACTCAAAACGGGTTTCGGATGGTCGATGATAGCGACTTCCTTCTTTTTTGGTATGGCTCCGACAGCTTGCATGTTTTTTGTTGTACTTGGGTCCAAGGATTTCCCATGACAAAGAGGTCAAGGAAAGCGACGAACATCTTACATTTCCTGGCTTTCGGGCAAACAAATTTTTTTTACTTTCACGTTTCCGCCATCACTCTGGCTGAGCAGAAAAGGGGACGTATGTGGCAAGGAAACAGAGCTTGATCCAAAATGTTTGAATGCTAAATGGTTTGCAACAGATTGGTTAGTAGTTAATTGTGTACATGTTGGCTTGTTTGGTGCATCCTGAGTGTTTGTGTCAAATCACCGGTTTGGCAACATCAAGGTTTGTGGATGATTTGTAACTTGTCCGGATCAGAAATTTTGTGCCGGCTGATGGATCCATCGGGCCAGCCAACCTCCACTTGGCCTGTTTGGCGTGCCTGACCGATCACCTGAATCATGCCCATTTGTGAGCCACAACTGCTGCCTGCGGTCACGTAATGCCACGGTCCATGGTTGTTATTTGTCTGGATGCCGCGGATCTGGGCTCCGATGGCGCCCGGGTTCGCCGGGGAACCCATGAGTTGGACTCGTATTCCGGGAGTGGCTTCTCGATTGGTCAATAATACGGTTGAACCACGATTCTGTCCTACCACCAGATCCAGGCGTCCATCTCCGTTCCAATCCGAAACGGATGTTCCTCTTTGTTCCCCAAGGATCCGTACACCGCTCTCGATGGGCGACAGGGGCTTGAAGGTTCCTGCCCCGGTTCCCAGGCATACGAGTCCCAGACCGGCATCCATGCGGGGTGTCATGGCGTCCCACTGGAAATTGTTTTGAGTCAGAAAGACATCCAAATTTCCGTCCCCATCGAAATCACCACTCGCAACGCCAAAGACTGGCGCCCATTGAGCTTCGGATGGGAGTGGATGCGCTTCAAACTGCCCCTGGTTGTTGAGAAAGACCATGGTTTGGGAGGTGTTGACCTCCAGCATGTCCGCTTTTGCCCTTAAAGATGCCAGGACCTTGGACACGGTTTGTCGGCTGAATGCCTGATAGGATCTGTAATGGGAGACCAGAGTGGGGATGCCTCGGGCGAGCATGCCCAGTTGTTGATCCGGCGCGTCATCATTCAACGTTGGTTCAAAGTGAGTCCGGATGATGTCGTGCGCCTGATTTTGATCGAAGTCACCATGGTAAAGCCTGACCGGATGATGCAGGTGTTCCTGATGGGGTCCGTTCATGCCTCGGTTTCCAGCCACGAAGTCGATGTGACCGTCGTTGTTGAAATCGCCCAGCGCCAGTCCGCTCCACCAACCCTTCAGGTGGGCCAGTCCACGCTTGCTTGTTTCATCCACCAGTTGGCCCTGGTTGTTCTTGAAAAACACCAGGGAATTCCAGTCACGTGCGATCAATAGTTCAGGATACCCGTCCCTGTCTTCATCAAACCAGCAGGCGCTCCGGACCATTCCCAACTGCTGAAACAATACGGATCTTTCTTTGTCCAAATTGAACGATCCTTCTTCATTCAGAAAAAGGAACGAAGCGGGGGATTTTGGAAATTTCCCCGGCAAAGCGCGGGAACCTGCAAAGAGGTCCAAATCACCATCCCGATCCACATCGCCCAGGGTCATCGGGCCGATCGAGTCGGGTTGCCCCGGGAAGGTGTCCAGTGTTTTTCCGTCGCTTAAGCGGTACTCTCGGATGGGCGAACCCAAAGGCAGGCCGTCTTCGTAATTGGATGAGCCTGCGAGTAGTCGCAGGTTTCCACCTTCGTCATGCCATCCCACGAGGCTGACTTGATCTCTTGAAGCTGGGAGGTGAAAGGGAGGTTTGTTGATGGGTTGGAAGGATTTTCCTTTCTGGTTGAGAAATGCATTGGGTTTGCCTCCCCGGCCATCGCTCAGGATCAAGTCTTCCCAGCCATCATGGTTCAGATCCAGCCATGCCACCGCCGGACCTTCATATGCCAGCGAAGCATCGATCAGGGGTTGGCGTGCCCAGTCGTCAAAATCCGGGTCGCTGTGCTGGTGGATTAAAAGGTGACTCTCATCGGCAAACAAGGGGGTGTTTCCAGTGGCATCGTTTCTTGACGGGGCAGGGTTCTCCATAGCTTGCTGCGTGATGTCATAAAGACGGTTTGGGAGGATGTCCCGTATGGTTTCCTTTTGGCCTCCGGGCCAGTGTATGGAGAGCGTGACGTTTGCGTTTTTTTTGTATGGCCAGGCAAAGGTGCGGATGGATTGGTCATCGGAAAGGTATTTTCCTCCGGCAATGATTTCCTGACTCTGCGTGAACTCGCCATCGGAAAGTTCCAGTCGGGTTCCGATGTCGTGGGCGCGGACGGCGATGCGAGGTGCGGTGGTGCGATTCTGGTAGATACTGGCCGGGGCGTTCAGGTTGTTCACCGCGACGTCCAGATCTCCGTCTCCATCCAGATCCGCCAGGCAGATGCCATGGGAGACATCATCCAGATCAAACCCCCATTGTTCGCTGATCTCCTTGAAGGCGCCTTTGCCCTGATTGCGCATGGCTATGTTGGGTGTGTCGAAGGTTGGAAAGAGCATGCGTTTCTCGAAGATCTCGCGGTCACTCATTTTTTTAGCCCGTCGCATGGCTTTAAGTTGGTTGGCCACATCGATGTTTCGACCGTCTCGTTCGTGACCGTTTGTGATGAGGAGATCTTCGTATCCGTCCAGATCCACATCCAGGAAAGCCACACCCCAGGCCCAGTCGGATGCCGCCACGCCCGCCCATTGGCCCACTTCGGCATAGGTCATGTCGCCTCGGTTCATCTGAAGGGTGGTTTTCATGAACTGCGGGCGGTGGTTCGCTTCACGGATGAGCTGCATGGCGGGTTTGACATCGCCCAGCTGGTTCAGTCGGGTCTGATGGGATCGAGCCAGCATGTCGAGCACCAGGATGTCGTCGTCTCCATCACGGTCCACATCCGCCACATCCAGTCCCATGGCAAACCAACTGGTCTGACGAATGGCATGGGACGGCAGGGCTTTGAATGTTCCCTTGCGTGTGTTGATCCAGATTCGGTCCGGGGTGTCAAAGTCGTTGCACACATAGAGGTCCGGATATCCGTCATGATTCAAATCGCGAAACATGGCAGCCAGCCCCCAGTCGCGCGGTATGTCCGGAAGGGGTTTTCCGTGTTCATCCAGAAAGGTCCCGCCTGTCCAATCAACAGGTTCGAAGGTGAGGTTGCCCTGATTGCGGTAGAGGGTGTCGGGTTCGCCGTATTCGCCGATGCCTCCGCGCTCATCGATGTAAAATCGGTGCTGGAGGTCCGGGTCAGTGGTGGGGCGTCCGTTGAACTTGCTGACGATGCGTTTGCCTCCGACGTTTTTGATGTCGACATAGGCGTTGGGAACGTCCATGAGTGCGGAGGCGCGGTAGCGGGAGACGTAGATGTCCGGTTTGCCGTCCATATCATAATCCCCCACGGTGACGGTCATGCCACCAAGGGCGGGGCGCAAACCGGCTTCCTGCGTTCGCTCTTCAAATGTGCCATTGCCGAGGTTTTGGAAGAGCCGCAGGCCTCGGTACATGGTGTTGACGAGCAGCTCCGGTTTGTTGTCTCCATCCAGGTCCGCCAATACGCAGGCTGTGGAATCGGCATCTGGGCAGGCGACACCTGCTTGATCGGCGATGTTTTCGAATTGCCAGTTTCCCAGATTTCGAAGGAGCTGGTTGGGGGCATCCAGGGAGTTGAAATACAGATCACACATGCCGTCGCCGTCGACATCATCCGCCGCGACACCGGAACCGTTGAGCAAGGTTTGGTTGGTCATGTAACGGGTGACGGACAGGAGATTGGTAAACTGGATGCCGGTTTGTTCCGGTTGCATGTTGATAAACCCTGCCGTGTGAGCAGGTGATGATTCGACTGACAGCAGGCGATATCGGTGCATGCCATGTTCGTGCCATTCCGAGTCGGGTTGAGCGGTCACTTTATCTGCGATGCTTGCCGATCCGACCGCCATCGCCAAACAGAGCCATCTTTTCAACCATAAGGACATACCTCGACCATAGTTCAATGGTTGATTGGGATCAATGTTTTGGGAGGGAGGGACTGTTGAATGGTGAATTTCGAATGGTGGGTGAGTGGTGAGTGGTGAGTTCAAGACATAGGTAACACTTTAGGTTCAGAACGTGGTGAG
>JAQCFT010000265.1 GCA_027619545.1 Verrucomicrobiota bacterium
GGATATCAAGGAATGTAGTCATGCCGAGGGAACTGTCACCTATCTCAAAACACAAGGAAATTTTGATGAACAAGTAATGCGGTCTGTCGTTGGCAGAGGGGCTTTGGCTGAAATTGGATCAACCAAAGATCTGATTGATGAATTTCGAGGGCCGGTAGAATTGCCATGACATCGACCGTCGATTCTCCTGCATTGATTTCAATCTACCTATTCCGACTAATTTCCTCAAATAACCAAGCCCGGGCGTAGGCCCAGTTGCGTTTGGCGGTGCGTTCGGACATGTTGAGGATTTTGGCGGCCTGTACGTTTGGCAAACCGACAAAAAACCTCAGTTTGATCAGTTCGGCGCTTTCCGGGTCTTCTTCTTCCAGTTTGGCCAGAGCCTCGTTGACCAGGATCAGTTGGTCATCGTTTGCGGTGACGGCGACGTCGAGGCCGTTTAAATCGACTCGCTGCCATTCTCCCCCGTGCCGGATGCGTTGTTTGCGGCGTGCATTTTCCACCAGAATCCGGCGCATGGCTTCGGCTGCCGCCGAGAAAAAGTGGCGACGGTTTTCCCACTGTTGCTCTCCCCCTCCTACCAGGCGCAGGTAAGCTTCATGAACCAGCGCGGTTGGTTGCAGCGTGTGATTCGAGTTTTCCTTCGCCATCTGGCGCGCAGCTTGTTGGCGTAGCTCTTTGTAGACCAGCGGCAGGAGCTGCTCGGAAGCCTGTTCATCCCCACTTTCGATGTCGTGCAGGATGCGGGTGATATCAATGGACTTGGTCGTGCTCAAATCAACCCAGTGCCTTGGCAACCATGTCTTCGAACACCTTACGTTGTTCCGTCAGGGCCTTGATTTTATCCTCCGGATTCGTGCGGGCTTCCAAGAGGATCCAGCCATCGTAATGGGTTTTGACAAACAGATTAATCAAGTCCTGGTAGGGATAATCTCCCATGTTCAATTCGCGAACATGGACCGTTGACCCGAATCGTTCCCGGACACTGTTGAAATTTGCTTCCAGGCCTTCGCCGTTCAAATCGACATCATTTGAGTTCCAGCAAACCCCCACGTTCGGATGATTGGCGACATCGAAAATGGCTTTCATCACGGGCAGTTCGCTGGTGCCTTTTCCATGGACTTCCACGCGAATTTCCTGACCCCAGTCGTCCGCATAGGCGGCAACCTCATTGAGGGCGCGTCCGATTTGCAAAATGGTTTGTTCCTGGGACAGGCCTTTAGGGAAACCGTTAGGTTTGACTTTGACGCCACTGCCGCCGCAATCATGCATGAGCCGCACGTATTGTTTGGTGAGTTCGATGTTGGCTTTTACTTTGGCGGGATCGTCTTCATGATATTGGGCATTGGAACCATACCCAACCAATTCCACTGAACTGTCCGCAAAGCGTTTCTTGACCTCGGCGCGTTCGGCTTTCGACAGGGATGGTTCGACTCCGTGTGCATGTTCGGTTCGTGTTTCCACTCCGTGAAGGCCAGACGCTTCGCAGGCATGGATCAGTTCGGGAAGTTTCATGTCTTTCCCCCACAGATAAGTCACCAGACCGAATTTCATTTTGGACTTCGCTTGAGCGGCGGTGGCCTGGAACAAGCCGGAAGCCAAAGCGGCTGAAAGGATGGAGCTGTTCCCGATGAACGATCTGCGCGTTTGCTTTGGAGAATTCATGACCTGAAGCATAGGACAGGCAGGGGAATTCTGACAAGAACGATCCATACATGTTACAAAGGTGGGGCGATTTGAAAAAAGGTTTGCAATAAACCGATTTCCATCAAACATCAGCTCGCATGAACAAACCGAATATTCTGATACTTTGCACAGGAAATTCCTGCCGTAGTCATATGGCCGAGGGCATACTGCGGCATGCGGTGGGTGATACCGTCGAAGTCCATAGCGCCGGATCCGACCCGACGGGCAAGGTGCATCCGATGGCCATTGAAGCGTTGAAGGAGATTGGCATCGATATCTCCCAGCACACTTCCAAGCACATGAACGATTTTCTGAAAAAGGACATAGCAGTGGTGATCACCGTTTGTGACAACGCGGACCAGGCTTGTCCGGTTTTCCCGGGACAGGCTGTCCGTTATCATTGGCCTTTTCCGGATCCAGCCAAAGTGGAAGGTCCGGATGATCAGGTGATGCAGGTGTTTCGTCAGGTGCGGGATCAAATTCGTTTGATCTTCGACATGTACGCCGCCGGACTGGTGGATGGTTCCAAATTGTTTCAACCTGCAAAATCATCCGAATAACATGATCCCAAGATGGGCGCTCGGCGAGATCGTCGGGACATTTTTACTGATATTCTTTGGGTGTGGTGCCGTGGCGGGAGCGGTGGCTTTCGGTGCTTTTCAGGGGGTGTTTCAGGTGGCCATGGTATGGGGTATGGGACTGACGGTAGCGATTTATATGACACAAGGCCATAGTCAGGCACATTTCAATCCAGCCATCACCTGGGCGATGTTTCTCTTTCGAAAGATGGAGGGGAAGCAGGCGATTGGATATGTGGTATGCCAATTTCTAGGAGCTTTCATTGCTGCAGCCTGTTTGTTTCTTATTTTTCGGGAGGCGCTCGCCGTGCATGAGAGTGCGCTTGGGATCGTTCGTGGCGAGAGCGGGAGTGAAGCTACTGCCATGGTCTTTGGTGAATTTTATCCCAACCCGGGAGGCAAGCCGCTTGCCGAAGGTGCTACAAAAAAACTTTCACTCGGTAGTGCTTTTATAGCTGAAGTTTTGGGAACGGGTTTGTTGGCGTTTGCTGTGTTTGGTTTCACCTCGCCAGCGATCGGTCCGAGATTGGGCCCTGCTGTTCCCTTGGCGATAGGAGCCACCTTGATGGTGCTCATTTGTCTGTTTGGTCCGGTCACGATGGCTTGTTTCAATCCTGCGCGCGATTTGAGTCCGCGGTTGTTTTCTGCTTTGGCTGGGTGGGGGACTTTGCCTTTTCATGTGAACGGGCATGGGTGGTGGTTGGTGTATATCTTGGCGCCTGTGTGTGGGAGTACGTTTGGGGGATGGTTGAGTGTGCAGATGTTCGAAACCAAGCGCAGGTAGATTCCCGATGATATCGGGATCCGGTCCGTCCGCGAGCGACAGCGATGAGGGGGTGGGGTGATTGAATGGTGAATAGTGAATTTAGAATGGTGAATTTTGCCCCTATTTGCGCGCCGATCGATCCCATTCACCATTCACTATTTTCAATTCGCCATTTTAAAGGGGCGCCACGCTCTACCGTTGGCAGCCGGCGCAAACAGCCGGGTCATGCATGATCAGGCCGGATGCCAGCGGTGATTGCTCCCAGTAAAACGGTTTTCTGATTCGGGGATGGTTGCCGATTTCGTTCATGGTTTTGGCTTCGAACATCCGTCCGTTGGCGATCACCCATTCGATGTTTTGTGACTGTCGAATATCTTTTGTTGGGTCGGCATCTTCCTCAAAGATGATCAGGTCAGCCAGCTTGCCGGTTTCGATCGTCCCCAAATCCTTATCCAGCCCCAGATATAGAGCGCCGTGGAGGGTTCCTGATCGCAGGGCTTCCAATGGCGTCATACCTCCCTGCACAAAACTCCACATTTCCCAGTGGGTGCAGATGCCGTTCAATTGGCCGTGCCCGCCGGCTTGAACCAGACCGCCGTTGTCGATCAGTCGTTTCGTGATCCGTGCCTGCCGGATGTGATTGTAATCTTCAATCGGCGCCGTAGTACGTCGACGCGCGCGGGGAATGACTTTGTGTGGGGGATTAAACGCCATTACGCGGTCGTTGCGCCATACTTCATCCACATCATACCAATAATTCTCCCCACCTAATCCTCCGTATGCCACACTCAACGTTGGGGTATATCCCACCGGAACATTCCTCCACAGATCCAATACGTCTCCATAGATCATTTCCACTGGAACGGTGTGTTCAATTCCAGTGTGACCATCCACGATCATGGTCAGATTGTGCATGAAAGTGGCCCCGCCTTCAGGAACCACCATCATGTTCAGATCCCTGGCTGCCTCGATGACCTGTTGACGTTGATCGCGGCGTGGTTGATTGTAGCTTTTCACACTGAAAGCCCCGATGGCTTTCATTCTGCGCAGGTGGAAGGCGGCGTCTTCCAGTGAATCAATCTCCGCTTTGAAACTTCCGGCAGCTCCATAAAGGATACGCCCGGTTGAAAAGGTGCGTGGCGCGGTGATCAATCCTGCTTTGGTCAATTCATTGGCGGCAAAAATCGCTTCCGTGTCGTTGGATGGATCGTGCACGGTGGTGACACCAAATCCGAGGCGCGCGTAATCCACCCAGTTCTGTTGGGGTGTGATACCAGAACTGGCTTGTTGTCCGTGAGCGTGTGTGTCGATGAATCCGGGCATGATCAAACGACCGTTCAGTTTGACGATGTGGGCGTTCTTGGGAATTGCGACCGCGCCATCAGGTCCTATGTCCACGATGCGATTGTGCTGGATGATGATGGTGGTGCTGTCGTCGATAAAAGGTCCCGCCATCGAAAGCATGCGTCCTCCGGTCAGGGCAATGATTCCGGAAGGCTTGTCGTGGGGGATTTCAAATCCAATGGTGGTCTGAGTAGGTTCGGAAGGTTCATCTTCCTTCGAGCGGGTCATTGCATCCATGGAAACCGGCAGTGTGAAAAGGTCCGGGCCGAGCGACCAGTGCAGCGAAGTTCCATCCTTCGAAAAATGAATCCAATCACCTGCTTCCTCGCTCGCCTTCATCATCGGGATTCCTTTTTGATCAGGTCCAAGGCTGATGGTTTTGCCTGTCTGGACAAAGGGGGCCACATAGACATGAAAACGTTCGATGAAGGCGATCCATTTTCCGTCGGGTGAAACCCTGTAGTCGGTGGCCCAGGTGCTGGAAAAGTGTTCTTGTTCTTCTTTGCCATCGAGTCCGATGGAGAAAAGTTTACGGTTGTCCGCGTTGGATTCGGATTGGTTGCGTTGAAGGAAAATGCGTTCGCTGGAAGCGCCAAATTGAGGGCGTGATCCACGGTCGGTGACTTTGTACATCTCTCCCCCGTCGATCGAAACAGCGTAGATCCCCAAATCCCGGGACCAAAGCGGACTGGTCAACCACCCCCCGCCTATTTTCTGGAATACGATGGTATTGCCGTCGGGTGAAAAGACGGGATCGATGTAGTGCCCTGGTTTGGTGGTGATGACTTTGCTGTCCGCATTAGGTTTGTTCGTGACCGGTGCCACTCTTATTTCGCCCAGGTGTTCATCGTGCCAGGTGGTGTAGACGATCTGGTTTCCATCCGCTGAAAAACTGGGGTGAAACTCGAAATGCTCATTTTGCTCCGTTAACCGTCTGGGAGTGCCATCGGGAAGATCCTTGATATAGATGTGCCCGAGGGCCTGGTAGGCGACTCGATCACCTTGTGGTGAAACTTGAACCCATTGGAGCATTTTGACCGGGAATGTTTCCGGTGCGACATCCATCGAAAACCGAACCGGTTCCGAGACGTCGCGTGTATCGCGAATATGAAACGGAATTTCTGTTACAGATTGATCTGAAAGATTGAGTTGCTTGATCTTGCCCCTTGCCCAGAACACGATGGATTTGCCGTCCGGCGTCCACGAGTAGCCCGGATACACTCCGTGGATCGCCCAGGTTTCCTGCATGTCTCGCTCAAGATCATTATAGACCATTTGCACCGCTCCAGATGCGACATCCATCAAATGGAGAGCTGATTTTCCATCGTGTCTGCGCACAAACGCGATGGTTTTTCCATCCGGAGAGGGAGCTGGCCGGCAGGCTCCGCCTGGTCCGTCGATGAAGGTTTCGCGTTCGCCGGTTTTCAGTTCCAATCGATGTACGACATAGATTTGTCCGTTTGAATCCTTGTCGTATTCAAAGCTTCCTCCGGGTGTGGCGTCTTCAGAATAGTAAAGGTATTCTCCGTCGGGTGAAAAAACAGGTTCGTTGACGTCCTTTTGTTCGTTGTTTTTGGAGGTCAACTGAACCCCCGCGTGCGCTCCTCCTTCGACACCTGACTTGTGGAACATCCACATTTCCCCTGCGCCCAGCGAGCGTCGACTGGTGAAATGTTTTCGGGCGACGATGTATTCCCCATCCGGTGACCAGTCGGGGTTGTTGAACAGCCGAAATGTTTCCTGCGTGATTTGATGGAGTATTCCGGATTCGATGTCGATGGTCCAGATGTTGTCTCCACCGCGTTCGTTTTTGCCCGTTCGATCGCTGGTGAAAGCCAATGTTTTTCCGTCTGGACTGAAGCGAGGTTGCATGTCCCAGGCGACGCCGGAGGTCAGGTGAATGAGGGAATCCCTGTCGTCGTTTGGCATGCCTTCGATCGGCATCAGGTAAAGGTCCCCCAGCAAATCGAACGCAATCCATTTGCCATCCGGGCTGACATCGAGATTCATCCAGGTCCCTTCGCGCGTGTCGATGATTTGTTCGAAATGTGGGCCCAGGCCTGAATCGACGTTCCAGGCTGCTTTTTCTTCCCGGGTTCCTTCGGTTGTTGCTGTGCCGGCATCTTCTGCATTTGCTGATCCGAGAGTTACCAACCCAAAAACCATGGTCACCATCCAATTGTTCCATCTGGTCATGACGTCAGTTTGAACGTTCGAACGATAATTGACGATACAAAATCATCAGGTAAAACATTCCCATGATCACACGACGTCGTTTTCTCACTCGTTCGCTGGCCAGTGCCGCCGTTCTGGCTGTGCCGGGTATGTCCTTTTTGAAGCTCAGCGCTCAGGATCTTCGTCGCAAGGCATTGGGGAACCGTTTTTTTGACATCGAATCTGTCGAACGAACGACACTCAAGGTGCCTTATCGCGAGATTCCGAACCGGGCGATGAGTCGCGAATTGCCACATTGGAAATGGACCGAAATCGTTGAGGTGCGGCTCAAGTCAGGCGTCAGTGGCTTTGGGGAAACCTTGCTTTACTACACCTGGGGAGCTTCGAGTGACGAAGATGTGCAGCGTTGCCTGGGAGCGAATGCCGCCGATCTCATGTGGGACGATTCGCTG
>JAQCFT010000266.1 GCA_027619545.1 Verrucomicrobiota bacterium
CAAGCCGCATCGTCCCCTACAAGCAGGGCGGTAGCTCGTCGCTGCATCTTCATGTATTCAATCCCAAGGGACATTCAATACAAGATCGTACGCCCGCCATTGTTTTCTTCTTTGGGGGTGGCTGGAATGGAGGAACACCCAAGCAGTTCTACCCACAAAGCGCTTACCTTGCGACTCGCGGCATGGTGGCCATCTGCGCCGAATACCGCACCAAAAGCAGCCACCAGACAACACCGAAGGCATGCGTCGAAGACGGTAAATCGGCCATGCGATGGGTACGGTATCATGCGAATGTTTTAGGTATCGACCCGAATAAGATCGCTGCGGGCGGTGGCTCGGCAGGAGGACATGTGGCGGCCACGACAGCTACAATCAAATCATTTGATGCCCCGCTTGATCCGGAAGTGGATGCCGCGCCCCAGGCCTTGGTATTGTTTAATCCGGTGTATGACAACGGACCGGATGGCTATGGACACGATCGAGTCAAAGATTACTGGAAGAAGTTCTCCCCCATGCACAATCTGCATGATGATGTCCCGCCGACAATTGTTTTCCTTGGGACAAAAGACAAGCTCATTCCGGTGAAAACCGGCCAGTCCTTCCAATCCCGAATGCAACGCTTGAACCTTCGGAGCGAGCTTGTCCTTTACGAAAAGGAGGGACACGGATTTTTCAATAAGAACAAGTTCAATGAAACTCTTTTTGAAACGGACCGTTTTCTGACTTCTCTGGGATTCCTGAAAGAGGATCCAACCATCGAGGCGGCTCACAGGTGATGTTTCAGTTTACTGCCCGCAGACATCGCAGATGATGAATTCATAAAGAATTACTCTGCACTCAGGGCATCCTCTCCGTTGAATCCCATCATTATCAAACAACCTTTTCGCCGAACATTTGCATGAAATGAAATCCCATCATGACTCGGATACGTCAGTATCTGAATCCAGTCTTTCGGCCTTTTCCTTGAGTTCACGATAAATGGACACGGCCAGTGAACTCTTCTTAAAACCGAGAACCTTGGTGTTGTTGTAGCCGAAAAGCTCCTCGATATGCCTGGCCTCGTAGATTTGCAAGATCGGAGTCCCCTTGTAAGAGCGTAGCATTTCCGCCAGGCGTTTTTCTGAAAGATCCCGGGTGACCAGAAGAAAATGAAGCTTCTTTCGGAGTTTGTTCAACAAGGCTTCACCCACCACCACCACCCGTGCTCGAAGCGCGAAGGGGTATAACCGTTCCACGGATGGTTCGGACTGATTATTTATGCTGTTGTCAGGCTTGGGATCGGTCATCAGTTTGCTTGTCGTCCGGGAATCATTTCCCTAAGATGCAGTCAACTATTCACGAACCATTCCGAATTAAAAAGTAAAATGCTATGAATCTGAACAACCGTTTTCGTGCCTGGACCAAAATGATCACCATGTGCGCCACCTTTTCGGCCACCCTGCTGAGCAGTCAGGCGGTTGAGTGGAGTTCGCTGTTTGACGGGACAAGTTTCAAGGGCTGGGAAGGCAATTTGCGATACTTCAGAATTGAAGACAACGCCATTGTCGGCGGCATGACCTATGCCAAGATTCCACGCAATCAATTCCTCACCACGGAGAAGACCTACAAAAACTTCGAGCTGCGGCTTCAGTTCAAACTCGTTGGTGAAGCGACCAACGCAGGGGTGCAGATCCGTACCCGACGCATTCCAGATCATCATGAAGTCATCGGTTACCAGGCCGATCTTGGACAGCATTACACCGGATGTCTCTATGATGAATCACGCCGCCGCAGGATTCTCGCCGAACCCGATCGCGAGGAACTTGCAAAGGTGCTGAAAGCAGATGATTGGAATGACTACGTGATCCGCTGCGAAGGCAAGCGCATTCAACTTTGGATCAACGGCTACCAAACGGTGGATTATACCGAAGAAGACAGCTCCATCGAACAGGACGGTGTTATCGCGGTGCAAATCCACAGCGGTCCAGCCGGGGAAGCCTGGTATCGCTCGATTCGTATCAGGGAGTTACCTTGAGGCGGCCTTGTTACGGAGACGGCGAATGCGATGGTTTTCGCTGTCTCCGATGTAAACCGATCCGGTCGCAGCTGCAAAGATGCCGTGAGGACGAGCAAGTTGGCATTTCAGCGGATCTCCATCGGGACCGTCACCACGAGCGCCATTCCCGGCGATCAACTCCAGTTTACCGCTTTGCATGTCAATCATTCGCACACTGTGGCTTTCCGTATCCGCCAACAAGACGTTTCCTGCCGCATCCAAACTGATTCCCTTGGGCCCCGATAATGTCGCCAACTTGGCTGGACCGCCATTTCCGGTGAAGCCCTTTTTTCCTGATCCGGCCACATGATGAAAACGTCCTTTTTTCATATCAATCCGATAAACCGCGTTCCCCTCGCGTAAAGCCAACCACAAATCACCATCCGGCGCCACATCCAGGGCTCGTGGTCCATTCAAGGGCGTTTGGAACAAAGGTGCTCCCTCGGGCGTCGCTTTTGTCTCGCCAGTGCCACTCAAGGTTTCCACCATCCCGTTGGATTTGCCCACCCGCCTGATTCGATGGTTGCCTATGTCGCAGATTAGCAGATTTCCCCAGGTATCAAACTGAATACTGTGTGGTCGATGGAAGGTGGCATGAATCGCAGGTCCGCCATCCCCTGAGAATCCGGCTTTCCCGGTCCCGGCAATCGTGGATATCAATCCTGACTCCAAATCCACCTTGCGCACCAGATGATTGGGCATTTCAACGAAAAAAATATTTCCGTCACCATCAAATCGGATCTCATAGGGTTGATTCAACAATGCATCGGTGGCCGCCCCCCCGTCTCCCGAGTAACCTGCCTTTCCGGAGCCTGCGATGGTGGTAATGGTGCCATCGTCCGCGATTCGGCGAATCACATGATTGTCTATGTCACAGAAATAAAGTCCCCGATCCGGTCCAATGACCAACCCATAGGGATTGTTGATTTGTGCGCGAATCGCCGGACCTCCATCGCCGCTGTAGCCCTTCTCTCCCGTTCCTGCGACCGTCTCAACGATCCAGTCTGCGGCAAACGAACGGGGCAAGGTCAAGATGATCAGGACAAGGAAGGTCATTGGCAGTCCAGCCATGTTGAAAACAGAGCAGCGCAATTTGGAAGCATGAATCATCCGTGACATGGGAATATCACAAGATGATCCTTTATCTTTGACAAGCAAAATGAACAGGCACGACTGAGGATGATCGAATGGCTGTATTCAATCTATGGTAGCGTGGAAATAGTTCCCACGCTCCTGGGTTTGAATGAGGTTCAAGCAGAAGCTTGCCTTCCGATCATGGATTTATCATTTTTGGCGCGCGGCCACAGCGGATGCTGCCTGAAAATCAATCCAAGCCACAAGCCCTTTTGGCGCGATTATTGACGTCAACCGCCACTTTACGCGCATTCTCTGCCCCTTTTTGAAGCACTTCCTTGACGTAATCCAGATTATTGGCCAACTCTTCCCGTTTCTTGCGCATGGGCTCGAAGTAATTCCAGCAGGCCTCGAAAAGTGCTTTTTTGAGGTTGCCATAACCGTATCCACCGGCACGCAATTGATCTTCACAATCCTTGGCAACATCCGGTTCGGCCACCAACTTGAGCAACTGAACAGCGATGTTTTTGTCGGCATCGGGTTTGGGTTCGGCGATGTCCCGACTGTCCATCACCAGGCTCATGATCTTTTTTTTCAGCGGCTTCTCCGGCCCGAAGATCTCAATGGTGTTGCCGTAGCTCTTGCTCATCTTCTGCCCATCGGTACCCGGCACAACCGCCACGTCTTCGCGGATCTGAGGCTCAGGGATCACAAAGGTGTCGCCGTAGAGTGAGTTGAACTTGATGGCAATATCACGGGTGACTTCCACATGTTGTTTCTGATCCTTACCAACTGGGACGACTTTGGAATCGTAAATCAGAATATCCGCCGCCATCAGCACCGGATAGGCAAACAATCCGTGATTTGGTGAAATCCCCTTGGCCAGTTTGTCCTTATAACTGTGACAACGCTCCAGCAACCCCATCGGAGTGATCGTAGTCAACATCCAGGTCAATTCCGTGTGCTCGGGAACATCCGACTGCTTGAAAAACACCGAACGCTCCGGATCAAGACCACAAGCCAGGAAATCAAGTGCCACGTCCAGAACATTCTGTCGCCGCTGTTCCGCGTCAAACAGGGACGTCATGGAGTGATAATTGGCGATGAAATAGTACGCCTCACCCTGGTTCTGCAATTCGATGGCCGGACGCATCATCCCAAAATAATTCCCGAGATGAAGCGCTCCAGACGGTTGAATACCGGACAAAATTCTCATGTCCGGCAACGCTATCAACTTCCCCCCCGGAGTGCAACGCCTTGAATCGATATTTTGGGGATGGGACGGGAAAACCAAACGTCTTGTGCATCAAATGAAGGTGTTCATTCCAAATTGTGGTTTTGATTTGCATTGGAAAAATCTAAAGGTTCAAATCAGCCACGACCTTATGGCGGAAACGGGGAGGTAACATGGTGTCGAACAAGGAACGATTTCGAGTCCTCACATAATTGTCCCAATTCCATATTTTACCATCGGCTGTCATACCCATACATTGTGTCTTGGCAACCCAATCATCACGTTGACCAATTGGGCTACCACCCAATGAAATAGTGCCACCTTTAAAAGTGTTCGTTACGGAAGGATTGGGTTTTGCCGTTGAGGATAACGGACCTCCCTCCCATAATGTTCCGTCTTCTTTGATGAATGTCCTTCTACCCGGAGCTCTGTAAAATGTCTCAGTTACTTGCCTAATAGACCTTACTTGATCGATTCGGTAGAGAGTGGGAACTACATGTGATGGTGGACCTGTCCAATGGATATTAGGCGCTGACACTGAATTTGCAGAAATCCACTGATCACCATCCTCCGCGGTCAAAAGTAAGGAACTGTCCTCACTTCCATCAATATCAGTAAACTTCCATTCGCCGGGAAATATTTGCGTGATGCTTTCTCCTGAAACCATGGGAAGTCCTCCCAATGCTGAAATGCCATCATATCTGCCCCAGGCATATAGTTCACCTTTGGAGTTCAGAGCAAAGTTAGTCAATCCATGCACAAGGCAATCAACCCAATCTGAGCTCGGATCAATGGGAGTTTCAGCCCACCTATAACCACTTTCAAAACGACGCATACGTGGCAGAACGGCATCTACCTGCACCATTTCGGGTAGTTCCGCCAAGGCCGTTTCTTTTCTTGTGCTCTCCCCCCCCGACCAAAGTGTTCCATCTGCCGCGACAGCCACAACGCGTGAATATCCCCGGATACTACCAGCAATCTGAACCCATTCTCGACCAGCCCCAAGTTCAACCAGCGCCGGAAACGGAGCTTGTGAACGAACCCAGTGGTATTCGTCATCAATCGCCCAGTACCAGAGGCGATGTTCGGAATCTAAAACAAACCGGTGCCCACCACTTGTCACCAGGCTAATCCAATAGCCTTCCGGGGGGGTTACAGGAATTCTCTTGTTCTGCAAAAATGGCCTTGATCTACGCCGGATGGTACGATCGGTATTGTCCCCCAAGCGCCAAAGGGTGCCATCCGGTGACAAAGCAATATCATATCGACTGTGGTAAAGATGAAGGGACGGTTGAACACCCGGTTTCAAAATGGAGTCTTCCTTTTTGGGTTCGGCCAAAGTCCAACGTTCCCAAAATCGATCTTCTATCAACCATCCGATGGACAGGACAAAACCAATCATGCATAGACTTTGCAGCAGGTTCCATCTCACTGTATTACCTCGCGGAGTCGGCATGCAAAAGTTGACGTACGTTTTCCTAATCAAGAAAACCATCATGATAAGGAAAGGCAACCAAAAGGACAGCCATCCCTTGAACATCATGCCCATTCTAAGCCCTGAAAACCACATGCCGGAAAGAATTGAAACAATGATCAACGAAGCACTGAAAGCTTTTAAAAAACCAGAAACCATCGACGACGCATAGAACCCGACAGCCGAAAAAACTACGGTAATCATTGAGGAAAAAATGATGAACTGAGCAAGCCCGCCCGGATTTTCTTTTAAAAGCCATGGAATGGGCAAAGGAAGGACAACGGCACACAACCATCCCAAGACCAGAGCCATGATCACTTTGATAAACACTTGCATTCTGCGGCTCGAAGTTGAAACCAATTCACAAACATGCACATCCATTCGACGGCTTTCAGCAATGGTCACACAAGCCATGGTGCAAGGTATCAAGCAAATGATCCACTGAAAGAACTGAGGTAACATACTCAGCGCAGCATCCAGTTCCTTCCCAAACCAATCTCCCAACGGAAAAACCTTTTGGACCACCAAGAGAGTGACTCCACAAAGCACACAAGCCAGGGCCAACATCATGTTTGTCTTTTGGAGTCTGAATTCACGAAGTATGCTGGCCTTGATTGGGCTATAATAGTAGGTGGCATTTCTATTTTGTTGTTCCTTAGTCCGACGTTTAGGGAATGTGAGTTCCATCGATCCGCACCCGCTTGCTTCCCACTTCAAAAAAGTGCGCCAGGCCAACCACAAGCCCAATGCGCCATAGAGACATTCAGCGATTCCGACCACCGTTGCTGTGATGCTGTCAGCTACACCGTTGATTTTGAATGGATACGCAATCAATAGAGCCAAACCAATTGGCAATAAACAAGCCAGCCACATGGAAGCCACCATGTTTCTGTATTTGAGAACGAGAAAAATGCCCGGCCCCAAACAAGCCCAACTCATTACCCCCAGCACGAATCCGAACTCTTCCAACGAAATGCTGCCACGTGTAAAATCTCCGCGATGCAACCACAAAGTCACACACATCAACACCAGGACAACCACTCCATAAATTCCAAAAGCGATGAGAGATTTTTGCTTCCAATATTGAGCACGGGACCAAGGCTGACTGATCCCCCACTCCAGACAGTTCAATGAGATTTCTGAACCAAACTGACTG
>JAQCFT010000267.1 GCA_027619545.1 Verrucomicrobiota bacterium
GCGCCCAGGATACGGTCCAGTATCCAGGTGCCTCGGATCACCGGACCGCGGTTCATGGCCAGTATGCCGGGCATGGTCAGTATGCCGCCGCGTTCCGCTGTGTGGAGCAACCGAATGCGTTGAGTGGGGACGATCTCAAGTTCGATTCCTTTTTGCTTGGTGTAAGGTTTCAACTGACTGCGATCCTTGCCATAGTGTTTGGCAATCAGTGAATTGATGAAGGAGATGTCTGAATCAATCAGTTCCATCAGAGGACGGTCCTCCGTAAACAGATAATGGATGAAATCCATCACCTGACTTCGTAATGCCTCCCTGACCGGCACTTGGAGAATGGCCTCATCCATATCCCCCAGGGAAAACCATTGCCAGGCGAAGCTCTCCACCAGGTAACGTGATTTGGGAGAGTGGAGCATTCGATCCAGTTGTTGGCTGAGGATGGGCTCGTTCAGGAGTGATCCATCAAAGGCAAGGTTGTTCAAAGTTTCATCGGGCATGTCACCCCACAGGAAATAGGACATGCGTTCCGCGTATTCAAATGCATCGACGGGTTGTTGTTTTCCCGGTTGACGTGGCATGAGGATGCCTCGGTACAAGAAAGCAGGCGACATGAGCACGGCTTTCAATTCTTGCTTCAAAGCCTGAGCGGGAGAGTTTTCGGATACGCGGAGGTTTTCCAGATGCATCAACAGTTCATTTTCAACCAAGGGACGACGTATGATGCGGGGGAGGAATTCGGCCAGGGTTTTCCGGGCCTCGGACAGGCTTGGGCTTTTGTTTTCATTTTCGGAAATATCCGCTGCCCAACCTTTTTCATTGAACCAGCGTTCCAGCGCCAAGTCGGTCAGGTAGTCGTAACGATCCCATATCAGTGTTGAGATCGGGTTCCTATGGGTGTCATTTGTGAATCCACTTTTCCCCGGAGGATCGGTGGGCATGAGTTTCAAGATCAGAGAACGTTCCGCCACTGTTTGTTCCGCTTCCATGATCTGGACTTCCAGGTCAAAACCGAACAGCGAGCGCAAAGTATTTCGATATTCCTCCGCTGAGAGTCGTCTGGGTCTGAAATAGCCCGGGTGAGCATGGACGGCTTGTTCAAAGCGTTCTTGATACCAGTCCAGGACGATTTGGGTTTCTTGGGAAGTCGGTTGCTTCGATGATTCGGGGGGCATGTCTTTTTCCCTGAGCAATTCAGCAGCTGTTTCCCAAATCCGGTAGTGTGTGTCCAAGTCCTCGTTGGTCTTAAAGAGTGAAAAGTCCACCTCCCCCTTCACCTTGTCCCCGCCGTGACATTTGAGGCAATACTCGTTGATGAATGAACGTATTTCCCGGGGCACGGGATCGCCCTGAATCCCGAGCGTGCCCAAGATCAACCCGATCAAAATGTGCAGCAATCGGTTCACGCTATCTGGCAACAGTTCAGAGATCAGGGGAGCTCGCGGATGCGCAGTTTCCGGAAGATGATGGGAGAGCCTTCGCTTTCCAGGCAGAGAAAACCTTTGCGGGGATCGCAACCGGTGCCGCCCGAGACCTCCTCGCCGTTCACCCATAGTCGGACTTCACCATTGATGGCGCGGATGTAGTAATGGTTCCATTCTCCATGACCCTTGGCCAGGTGTTTGCGCGGGAAACTGCGTTGTCCGTTCGGCGATAGAGGGGGGAACGGCGTCATCTTGACGCGAACAGGGAAGACGTCTCCATTGGTTCCGAACCAATCGGTTTTTCCACCCTGGGCTTTCACTTTGTCGGTGTAACCATGATCGAGGATCTGCACTTCAATGCCGTCCGGGAGTCCTGGTTTGCCTTTTTCCGTCAGGTTCTTAATGGATTCGGGCGTGACCCACACAAACACCCCGGAGTTACCGGCTGATTTTTGGTGACTCCATTCAACGACCAGTTCGAAGTTTTCATACTGTTTGTCCGTTCGCAGGACGCTGATGGGCTGACCTGTGCAGTGCAGGATGCCGTCTTTCCATGTCCATGTATCCTCGGCGCTGTTGACCTTGGTGAAATCGTCTTTGCCGAGTGCCCGCCAGCCGGGCTGCTCGTCATCGATGGTGGCACGCACTGCCTCAGCTTCGCCGGCCTTCAATGAGGAGGAGACGATGGCGCCGCCGGCGATCCATGCGAAGATCCCTATGCAAAGGACTTGTGTATATGCTTGATGCTTTCGAATGATGGTATTCATGGGATGGCGATGATTGTGGTTTGTTGAAAGGCGTTTGCCGAGGATATTCTACCGAAAAGTGAATGTCCGGACAGGCAGACAATCCTGTCCGGACATTCTTTTCTAGCGCCGTTCACGCGCTATCGCCATGATTCCGAATACCCAGCGAGGGGCATTCGGAAATTCTGAGATCAATCCACTTTCACAGCCTTGGAAGGTAACAGTAATTCATGTGGATGAGGATTCATTTTTCGTTTTTCATCAGTTTTGAAGAAGTCCGTGCCGTCAACACCGGTTGGTCATTTCCATGTGGCTTATGCGGTGCATGCTGTGTCATGGAAGCAGCCGAGTAGCCATTCTTTTGGAGAGACGGTTGCTTCGGCGTATTGCTGATCGAATGCGAAACAGCGTGCGTCTTTTTGGTGGAAGGCACCTCAGCGGTCGTGGTTTGCGTCCTTTGTCCTTTCAACAGCATGGTCAATTGTTCCACGGTCTGCTTCAGGCTTTGTGAGAGCGATTCAAGCTGGGTGCATGCGCTGGCTGTCTCTTCTGCGTTTGCCGCATTGGACTGGGTGACCCGGTTGATTTCGCTGACGCCGATGTTGATCTGGTCAATGCCCTGGTGTTGCTCTTTGGATGAGGAAGCAATATTTGAAACCGTCTCATCCACTTGCCGGACTTGTTCCAGCAATTGATTGAAACACTCTGCGACCTGGGCTGACCTTTCCTCGATTTCCTGCAGGGATTCGGCCACTTTGCTGCTTGATTGAATGCCATGACTGCTGGATTTAAGTGAGGATTCGATTTTTTGTGAAGTCTCCTTGGCAGCTTCGGCGCTGCGTTGAGCCAGGTTGCGAACTTCATCCGCCACGACGGCAAATCCCATTCCCGCTTCACCTGCGCGGGCTGCTTCCACAGCGGCGTTCAGGGCCAGAATGTTTGTTTGGAAAGCGATCTCATCGATGGTGCTGACAATCTTGGAAACTTCCGTTCCAGAAGCCTGCATGTCTTCCACGGCATTCTTCATCTGGCTGACGGCATGTTTCACATCGCCCATCGTCCGTTCCATTTCATGGGAGCGTTTGAGACCGTTCTCCGCCGTAATGCGGGCTTCGGAAGCTGTGTTCTTGGCGGCTTGTGCATTATCCGCATTTTGCTTCGTCATGCTGGTCATCTCTTCGAGGGCGGAACCGGTTTCCTCCAGTGAGGCTGCCTGACGCGAGGCTCCATCGGCAAGTTCCTGGCTGGCTGCCGAGACTTGAGCAAAGGTGGCAGCGATGTCTGTTCCCACGCCATCCACAATTGTAACTCCTTTGAGTATGGGGCGGGAAATGAACATGCCTAGCAGCCATGCGGATACGGTGAGAGTAATGGCTGCTCCCACGATGGTGGCTTTGATCAATGACAGGGCGCTTTCGGCTTTGACCATGACCTGATCTTTGCCGACACGGGCGAGCAAACTCCAATCCAGGCCGGGGTAGCCATTGAATCCTTCCGAATGGGTATATCCGATCAGTTGTTCTTCGCCGTGGCGCGGGTCAATGGCGGAAGCGTTGCCCGTCTCCCCGTTGAGCGCTTTGGAGGCTGGTAAAAATTCCGGAGTCGCCACCATCCGCTGAAGGATCTCATTCATATTATGCGGTACCTCCAGATTCATGTTGTTTCCAAAGGGGTCGTAATCGACCAACAACTGTCATTTGGCATTCATGAGGGTAAACTCTGTTGTCTTTCTGCCATCCGCTGCCAGATCGCTGTATGTGGAAACGATGATGTCCTCGATGGCTCCAAAATCAACGCGATTACTCCAGATCCCGACCATTTTTCCGTCCTTATCTTTGATGGGGGCGGAAAATCCCAACACCATCCCCTGAGAGGCCTGTAATCGCTGAACGTCCGGGTCGACATGGACGTCCTCAACATATGTTCCGTCCATTGTCTCACTGCTGAGGAAATTTCCCGACAACACGTTCTGGAACCAATTCTTGTCCGAGAAGTTTTTGTCATAAATATAGCCGGTTGATATTTGTCTTCCTTTGGCATCTTTGGAATTGACGGCGATGACTTTGCCCTTGAGGTCCACAGCGATCATCAGCGGGTAGATGCCATACATTTCAACGTATTGATCCATCGCTTGAGCCAGTTTGTTTTTATCGGGATCTTTGTCATACCATGTCGATTGATCCTGTGCTGCTTCATTGATCGCAAAAGCCTGGACATCGCCATAACGTTCAAACAAGTTGCGTTCCATGGTGCTGACGACATTCTCAGCCACAATCTCATAAAAACCGCCCATATCTTCTTCGGTGTTCGAGATGATCGAAGTGCGAACGACGTAGAACAGTATGACGAGGGGCAACAGACCAATGGTTAAAAATGCGATGAGCATTTTCCCGGTGAGACTCAAGTGATTGAATAATTTCATGTTTTTTCCTTTTCCTATGGTTTTAAAAAGTTGATTCAAGTGTCGAGGGTCCGATGATGGACTGGATGTGAAGCAGGGTGCACACGCCCGATTTCCCCTTGGCCATCCCCTTGACAAACTGGAGCGACACACCGTCACCAAAATCGGGGGCTTGTTCGATGTCATCTGAGCTGATTTGGGTCACTTCCCTGACCCCTTTGACCATCAGGCCAGCCAATCTGTCGGGTTGGTTTTTGGTGTTGTATTGTACGACGATGATGCACGTTTGATTGGTTTCCTCGATGGCTCCCAGTCCAAAGCGTAATCCAAGGTCAATGACGGGAATGATTTTGCCTCTCAGGTTGATGATGCCTCGTATGTAGTGGGGGACTTTGGCAACCGGGGTGATTACCTGGTGGCGGATGATTTCGCGGACTTCCAGCACACCGACGCCATAGGTTTCGTCGGCGAGGTTGAAAGTAAGATACTTGCCTTCGGAAACGCTCGAAGCCGTGGGTTTTGTTTCGCTGGGGAGAAGATCAGTGGACATAGCTTTCAGTCAGATTTTGATTTACGCTCTTGAGAGATCATTTCGAATCTACCTGAGGCCTCCTGCATCCAACCCAGCCAGAACGAGTCCCGTCCCTCATTTCAGTGGAGTCATCGGAACATCCCTGAGTTTTTGAATGCGCATTCGTCATTGAACCAATGAATTGACTAAAAGCTGACAAATGGGCTTTTCCCTCGGCTGATATGTAAGGGCAAACGTGAGATTTGATGGGGGAAGGAGCAATGGATCGATTAAAGCGGTGTGTGGTGCTGTGTCTGATTTATCATAAATTGCGTCCTATATCTGCTAGACCTGAGGCCGGGTTTCATCTTAGGATACTGCCCATTCCCAATAGGATATTCACACAGGCGCAGTCTAATGGTCATGTGGCAAGCAGCTTGGAGGAGTCTCCAGGGCGGAGGTGGCTTTGTGGAAACTTGCTTCTCTCTGCATGATGAACCATTTGGTGTTTGGACTTCGTTAAAAAGAATGACATTATGAAACAAAAGCAAAAACCTACATGGACGATCCTTGCGCTCGGGTTGGCAGCTTCGGCGCATCTGGCGCAGGCGGCAGCACCCTCCTCCCCACAGGGATATATTACGGGGAAAGCGTTTCTGAATATAAACGGAACAGCCGTGGGCGCGCTCACCAGCAGCCCGAAATTTCCCGATCATCCCGACGATATCTTTTTCTACCCCTATTTTGAATGGGCGGCGACGGATGATATCTCCACGCCTCCTGGTAATTGGGGGGACAATTATGGTGGTCAGATTGTTGGTTACTTTTATCCTCCAAGCAGCGGGGAGTACACCTTCTGGATTTCCGCGGACGATGGCGCCGCACTCTATCTCAGTACCGATTCCGATCCAGCCAACAAAAAGCTCATCGCTCAGGAAACCGGGTGGAGTAATGCTCGTGAGTATGACATGACCAGTGGGTCCAGCGATGTTCCATCCAAGGATTCATCGCAATTCCCCGGAACCGAATGGGAAACCACCGATTCCAACCTGGGGGGAGCCATCATCGAGTTGACCAAGGGGCAACCCTACTACATTGAAGCTCTCTTCAAGGAAGGGGGTGGCGGTGACAACTTGTCAGTGGCCGTGATGGATCCGGGTGGTGTGATTGATCCGTTTCTTCCCATCCCGGGAGAATACCTGTCTTCCGATCGCAATGAAGGACCGGTAACCATCGTCACTCAACCTCAGGATCAGACTGTGGATGAACGAGGAACGGCTGTCTTCAACGTTCATGTCGACGGAACGCCTCCTTATTCCTACCAGTGGTTCAAAAATGGTGAAGCCATTGCGGATGCCACCGGACTTTCCGTGACTGTCAGCAATGTGAGTGCAGCGGACGCGGGCAGTACATTCAGTGTTGAAGTGACTGGAGACAATGGAACGGTCACCAGTGACGTTGTCACCTTGAATTTTGTTCCGGACACGGTTGCGCCCGTCCTGTTGGGGGCCAAGGGTCTGCCGAATTTGACTGAAATCATTCTTTCCTTTTCCGAGGCCCTGACCGCTGCTTCTGCTGAAGACGTTGCCAATTATTCGGTTTCTTCATCCTCCGGAGCGTTGAACATCACCGATGCGACGCTATCTCCCACAGGCACCGCTGTGACATTGAAGACAGCACAGCAGACCTTGGGTAAGAAATACACCATCTTGGTGAATAATGTTCAGGATATTGCGGCAGAACCCAACACCATCGCCGCCGACTCGAAAGCCGTAATTGTGCCGGTTGGGAAACTCACAGAAATGGATGGTTTCATCGTTTTCGAAATGGAAAACTATGACCGCAACCTCGACGGATTGTGG
>JAQCFT010000268.1 GCA_027619545.1 Verrucomicrobiota bacterium
ATTGTGAGCCATGCATATCATCTGGGCTTGAATTGATTTGGCGTTCATTGATTTCGCCCACGCTTTTTGCTCAACTAATGCATTTTTGATCTGGTCAAAGACTTTCTCAATATCCCAACGCATACGATAGATCTGAACCAGGATTCCAGCACTGAGGGTCATTTCATTTGTGATAAATGTGTAGGGGTCGCCACTCTCTGGATCGATGCACTCAATTTTCCGTAACACGTCCTTGCTATCGAAAATAATTCGCTGGTCAGAGGTGACTCCTCGGTTGAGTGAGTCTTTCCTGTCAATGGGAAGATCATCGTTAATCTCGTAACTGGCATTCTCTTTGATGCGAGTAAGAAAATAAACACCGCCCTGTTGCTTACATTCGGCCCAAAAAGCAAAATCAGTGCATGCCGAATCCCAAGCAATCAGTACCTTTTCACCTGTTCGTGCATGCGCATGCTTGCGCAGCTCTTTCCAACCAGCCCGTTTGAGCGCCCGCATGTCATGCTCATGTTTGCGATCCACCTGATCGGCGCTTTTCATATGAGTTAACGCATGAGAACGTAAGTTGAGCAGGTAAAAATGTCCGGCCGCCCACTTCTTACCATCCTTTCGCGCTTCATGAGGGCTTGCACCATGCCAGTGTCCATCTCCGGCATAAATGTGGAACTTGCGAAGTTCATCGTATTGAGCCAAAGGATCCTCGATTTGGTCGGCTACTTTGCGGGCGAGCTTGTCATTGGCTTCGGTTGCCAGGGAAAGTCGGCGTTTGCTCCTGAGGGAAGCAAAAAAAGTCTGGAGGCAAAGATCCAATTTGAAAAATGGAGAGTATTGCTGGAGAAACCCGCGTCCGGATTTAGCGTCAAGAAGGACACGGCTCATTCCAAGTTGCAGCCACTTCAGATCAGACAACTCAGGACATTCCCTTTTGTGGCGACACGTATGAAAAACCTCAATTAAAGGTTTGAAGAATTTGCAGAAAACGTTAGTATTTAACAGATTACTATTGACCATGCAAATTTTGCGGGTCACCAACAGGTTACAGCAAGCTAAAAATGACACAAAAACCATATTTTCTCGCGGTTTCAGCAGAAAAATCAGTTTTATAGCCCTTCCAAATCGAGTTCCTCAGATCCGCCCTCAGGCCTCGGATTTGCCATTTGAACCCCTCTTTTTGAAATCAAAGCTTCACACCGATCCATGATGGAAGATCCCCTCTAGTCTTCCCGTGAACAAACTCACCAAAATGAATACAATCAAATCCTTTCAAACTTCATTACGACGGATTTTATGTCGGACCGTCTGGTTGTGTTGCCTAGCCGCATGGGCGATAAGCACACTGCATGCACAAACATTCACCGGGGAGGGTGACTGGAAAACACCTGAGCGATGGGATGGCGGAAATGTGCCGGTTGATGGTGCCACAGTTGTGATCAACGGTGTCGCTGAGATTTCCAGCAACATAGGTGTTGATAATGCTGACAATCCGGCACGTATTACGGTTGGCCAGGAAACCGAGGGGACATTGATCGTTACCGGCGGCACGCTGAGTGGTGCCAATGGCGGTTCGGCCGGAATTTTTGTTGGAGCCGGGCCTGGGGGTGTTGGGAGAGTGGAGATTCTTCCCGGAACAGGTTTGCGATCACAGGGCGCCAACATGGTGGTTCAGGTCGGGGATGAAGACGGGGGTGTCGGGCATATTACCGTTGGAGGCGAATTGTTGAATTATAAATTCTTTCGAATTGTTAACGGCACGCTTGAGATGCTCCCAACCGGCATCAACAACCGGTTCAATCAGCTCGATAATATTTCAACAATCGAACCTGATGGAACTCTGGCTTACGTTATCGACGGCGACAAAGTTGGAACGCTCGCACGCGCGAACGCTGTGGGGTTGAATGTGGATATCTTTCCCGGAGCAAATCTGAAGATCACATTGGAAGGCGAATTCCAGGTGAACGATTCATGGACCCTCATGAGTTATCACACCTTGGTCGGAGAATTTGAACAGGGTATTCAATTTACCAACCAGCAGGGTTACACCTTCGACATTGATTACGGCTCCGGTGAAGATGATGACGTCACATTGACGCTCGTTTCCACTGCTGGTCGCCCGTCCATCAATGCCTTCACTGCACTTCCTCCCGGCATTGCCGCGGGTGAAACGACGACGCTACGATGGGAGGTGGGTGCGTTTGACAATCTGACCATCACCCCGGGTGTTGGCAGCGTTGCGGGAGCCACATCCAATGGTGCGGGGAGCGTCAATGTGTCGCCAACTTCGACCACCACCTATGAATTGGTGCTTGAGAACAACGGAGCAAGTATTCGCTCCTCCCTGACTGTGGTTGTGGGAGAAGCGCCGATCATCGAAGCATTCTCTGCCACCCCTGCCACCGTTGTTCCTGGTGACACCTCGACATTGGAATGGGTGGTTGCGGGAGCCAATACCATTTCGATCGAGCCCAATGTCGGTTCAGTGGTTGCTTCAGGAACCGTCACTGTCAATCCAAACGAGACCACTGTTTATACTTTGACAGCGAGTAATGGAAATGGAGTGACCGTAAGAGAACTTGTCTTGACCGCTGATGCGGTGCTCGCTTCACAAATCATGAATTTTGATGCGGCGGCACCCGGTCAGGTGAACGGTGCCATATTTGATGTGATCACCGGGGCAAGCTTTGATCTGAAGACCACCGTTGTTCAATCCATCTCAAGTTTCACGACCACCTTGACTTCGGCCTATCGGTTGACGCAGTTCGGGGGTGCTTCGGGTGGGGACGGTAATAGTTTTCCAGGAGGCAATACTACCTATGAAACTTGGGTTCGTGCCGGCGAGCTGGATGCCAATCCGCAAGTGATCTTCGAGACGGGTAGTAGCGACGATGGATCTTCTTTGTTGATCACTGAGGGGTTTGTTCGATTTTTGAATAGTCAGAACGGAGAACGTACGCATGATGTCCAGGTGCCTCTTTCCGGGATTGAGTTGTCCGATTTCATCCATATCGTGGCCACGCTGGACCAGGGCTCAGGAGATTTGGATTTGTTCGTAAGAGGTTCAGCCGGGGGATCGGGTAGTGCCAGCGCCAATGGTGCGCTCGGTCTGCCAAACGGTCGAGCCTCGCTTTTTAACTGGACCAATTTCAGCGCTGGTGTGGCCGGTGCTTTGGGAGGGATTGCTTCCGAGGTCCCCGAAGGCGTGACTTTGTTCAATGGCGAACTGGCAGTGTTGAATGTTTATGATCGTGCATTGACCGATGAAGAAGTTCGCGTGCTGTTTGAACGCGTCGCCATTCCGGATCCGGGCTTGATTGAAAACTTTTCTGCCAGTCCTGAACGTGCGGCTTCCGGTGAAACCGTGACCTTGTCCTGGAGTGTGGGAGATGTTCAAAAGCTGACCCTGCTTGGGCCGGATGGCGGCGATGTGTTGTCCTCCACGCAAAACGGGCAAGGCATTCTTGATGTGCAACTCACCCAGTCGGCCGGATACACACTTGTGGCGGAAGGTGCGGAAGGAACCAGCACCCGTTCACTGCTGGTTCTGGTGGATGTTGCCGAAGGTGTCATTATTTTGAACACCAGCACCACTTCATGGGACGAAGCATCTGCCTGGGCCGATGGTCAGGCGCCTCGATCCGGGGAAGATTATCTGGTCACCGATTTCATTGCTTCATCTCTAGGCGTGCCTGATGAGTTTGATGTCGTGTTTGGTGGTGGATCGCTTGAATTGCTCGGTAGTGGAGCTCGGCTTCGTATTCAAAACGGAACAACCGATTCTGTTCGCATTGATGATTTCCGCCTTTCTGGCGGGGTGATTGATTTTACCGATGATGAAGGATTTGTCACATTGGAAGGAGGTGTCACCGTTCTTCGGAACAGTGGGATCGATATTCGGGGCGCCTTTAATGCATTGACCCTTGACGCTGGCGTAAGCGGTGTGGGCCGCCTTCGGGTCACTGCCTCCCCGACCGATTTGGAAGCTGACGAAACGCTGATCATCAGTGGTAGCAACAGCTCCTTTTCCGGGGGCTGGACGCTAGTGGGGGGCAGAACGTTCGCAGCTTCCAATGGTTCCCTGGGGAATGGGGATCTGGAATTGATTGATGCCAATCTTGAAATCAACGGGACCGTTAATGCTCCCGATGGTGCGCTCGTTCTTCAAGGCAACAGCACTTTGGTGTTGTTCGAAGATGCAATGTTCCATTCTTTGAATTTCAGGCAAAGTGATGGGACGGCGGTTTCGGTTCCTGCCGGCAGCTATACCGTCGCCAACTGGACGGATGTAGCGCAAGGGCTTGGCTTGAACAGTCTGCAGATCGACATATTTGGTGGCGCCACTCTGACCATTCGTGACAGTGCTCCTTTGCCGACATTGGGCTCGGTATTCAGGGGCGAAGGTGATTGGTTCACGGCAGGCAATTGGAGTGACGGTGTGCCGATCGATGGGAGTAATGCCATCGTGAATGGCGTTGCCGAAATAACTCGTGATATTGGTAGCAGCATCACGGATAATCCATCCCGCATTTTTATCGGCGACAACACCACAGGTGTTCTGAATGTCAAAGGTGGAACGTTCAGCGGAGCTCATAGCGGTAATAATGCCGGTCTTTTTGTTGGGGTAGGGCCGGATGGAAACGGCACGATCAACATTTCCGAAGGCGCGGCGTTGCGATCGCAAGGCGGCGGTATGGTGGTTCAGATCGGTGATGAATCCGGTGGGACTGGTCATGTGTCCGTCGCGGGACAGTTGTTCAATTATAAATTTTTCCGGTTGATCAATGGGACATTGGAAATGTTGCCAACCGGTGTGAACAACAGTTTCAACGATATCAACGTGTCCACTATTGGAGCCAATGGAACTCTTGCTTATGTGATCGACGGACAACAGGTGGGCGGTTTGTTGCGAGCCAACACCACTGGTTTGAGTCTTGAAATTGATCCACAAGCGACACTGAAAGTGACCTTGACAGGGGCGGTCAGAGAAGGGGATATGTGGACTTTGATCGATTACACCGCCTTGACCGGAACCTTCGCACAGGGGAATGCGTTCACGAATGAGCAAGGCCATACATTCAACCTGAATTATGGTTCGGGCGACAACGATGTGGTTACCTTGACCTTGACCAAGTTGAATCCGGATGCCATGCCTGCCAGTATCGGTCTTTCACGTGCTGACGGCACCATTCGCATTGAATTTAGCGGAACGCTCCAGTCAGCGAGTGAGGTTGACGGTCCTTACACTACAGTGGCTGGCGCTGTTTCTCCCTTTGAAGTGAACGCTGATGATCCTCAGCGATTCTTCCGTTCCGTTCGCTAGGGTACAGAGAACGATGATGTTCGATTTGAATGATCTTATCCCGTCACTTTGATCATCGAAGTGACGGGATTTTTGTTTGTTGAAATCTTCAGGCTGAATGGAATCTGGTTCAGTTTAATCCACATTGATCTCCTGGCGGATATTGAATTTCTCGATGCGTTTGCGGAGGGTGGCGCGGGTGATTCCGAGGAGAGTGGATGCTTTGACCTGATTGCCCCGGGTTTCTTTGAGGGCTTGTTTGACAAGTTCTCGTTCTACTGTCGGTATGAGAGCTTGGTCCGGATTGGATCGTGCCCACTGGAACATGGCGTCCGTCAGTTGATCAATGCCCTCTGTCCGGGTAGCTTCGGATAAAGCTTTTGAATCTGAGGTTGAGGAGGCGGTGTCTGCCGATGCCTTGGAATGGGAATTCGACGATGCGGGAGTGTTCTTTCCTCCAATGATTTCCTTGGGCAAATCACTCAGCAGAATAGTTTCTCCCTTGGTCACCACGAAGGCACGCTGGATCACATTTTCGAGCTCGCGCACGTTACCCGGCCATTGGTATTGTTTCAAGGCTTCCAGGGCATTTTCATTAATTGATTTTCCGGATTGCCCGAACAGTTTTGAAAATTTCCTGAGGAAGTATTGCACCAGCAATGGGATGTCTTCGCTTCGTTCCCGCAAGGGAGGAAGTTGGACTCGCACGACGTTCAGCCGGTAAAAAAGATCCTCTCGAAATTTTCTGTCGGCCACCGCTTCTTCCAGTGGTTGGTTGGTGGCAGCGATGACCCTTACGTCCACTTCCACGGGCTTGTTGCTGCCGAGTCGTTCGAAGGTTCCTGATTGGAGAACGCGCAGCATTTTGGTTTGGGTCGGCAAGGACATGTCGCCAATTTCATCAAGAAACAAGGTGCCTTGATGGCATTGTTCAAATTTGCCGATGCGGGTTTGGTTGGCTCCAGTGAAACTGCCTTTTTCGTGGCCAAACAGTTCGCTTTCCAAAAGGTTCTCAGGAATGGCCGCGCAATTTATCGCAAGGTAGGAGCGTGGTGCGCGGGCGCTGTTTTGATAAATGGCACGGGCGACGAGTTCTTTGCCGGTTCCGCTTTCGCCGGTGATTAAAACCGTGGCGTCCGAATTGGCCAGTTGTCCAATCAGTTTGAACACCTGCTGCATCGGTTCACTGCGTCCAATCATGCCCAGTTCATCGTCCAGTGATTCCGCCTTGGTTTCGAAGGAAACGGGTTTGGACATGTCCTGCGAGGCCTTGAGGGCTTCGTAGATCAGCTTCTGGAGCTTGGGGACATCAAATGGCTTCAGGACATAATCATACGCGCCCAGTTTCATGGCTTCGATGGCTGTTTGGGTGGCGCCGTAGGCAGTCATGAGAATGACCGGGGTTTTGGTGTCGAATTGCCGGATGGCTTGGAGTGTTTGCAGACCACTCATGCCTTCCATCCGGATATCCATCACGATCAGGTTCGGATGAAACTCTTTCAGAACACGCAATCCCTCTTCTCCACTGGATGCAAGGCGTAGTTCGATTCCGGGAGAATCGAAGAGGCGCCTGAACGCATATCTCACATCCGTTTCATCATCAATGACCAGTAATT
>JAQCFT010000269.1 GCA_027619545.1 Verrucomicrobiota bacterium
TTCCGCCGGTTCCTTCCACGATTGAACCTTCATTCAGCCATGTGGCGGCGTCCAACGAAGGTCTTGTCTGGAGTTGGTAGGATTGGCCCTGCTTCGATTTTCACCGCATCCGTAATGCTTTCTCATCGTCTTTGAAGAGAGAGATTTCAAAGGGTGGGCGATCCGAAAACATATCGATACTGCAGTCATCGGCGTTTTCAAAAAGGATGATCGTCGGCGTAAATGTGGAATCCCAGGCCTATCTGGCGCATGTTGGAACTGCATTTGATTTGTCTGGCCTTTTCCTTTGCTTTGGAAAGAGCGGGCAGAAGCATCCCAGCCAGAATGGCGATAATGGCAATGACCACCAATAATTCGATCAGGGTGAAACCGGATTGGGTATCACCTTTTATACATGCGCATGACCGGATGCGCCGGGTAAATGTGTACATTCAGATTTAGCTAACGGGTCGAAATATGCCCCGATCCTTCATGCGAAAGTGCGAAAGTGCACTCGGCACTTGATCAGGAAGTTAAAGAGACAACAATGGAGTGTCAGCTAAAGGCCGGTGGAGAGCGACCAGGAGGGGAGGTGAGGAAATCCGAGACAGGTGGAGCGTCTCGATGTTCAACAACATAAAACCAATGTGATTCAGGGTTGGTTGGAACGAGTGGAGGTGTCCAAACGTTATCCATCCCGGCGCCCGCCATGAGTGTCAGCAAGCCATGCAGATGTTCTTCAGCACTTTCGCCTTGATGATGATGACCCACATGTCCTTTATCGGGGCAATGGGCATCTTTCACATTACAAAAGTCATGGAGCCATGCATGAAATTCACGCTCTTTGCCAGGCAGCCTGCGAATAGAATGCTGCCCACCATCCACAAGGACAGGATGAAGCGTAAGGGATTCATGTTTTCCTGATTATAATCTGCCAATTGCAGATTCGGAGTGGAAGATATATTCCAAAATCAAAGTGTCAAAAAAAAGAACTTTGATTATCGACGGATTGCCTCGACACTTCCCGAGATCCCTTGGACATCCATTTGAATCAATCAAAAACAGATGACATGGCATACGACGACACATTGATAGTAGACCACATTCAAGCAACCCATAGCACCAACTTGCTCAGCGAGCGGGAAAAGCACCTTGTCGGGTTGGCTGTAACGATGACCCGCGGCTGCCAGGTCTGCACACGAAACCGTGTTGAGAAGGCTCGCAACGTCGGAATCACAGATGACGAACTGAACGCTTTGGTAGCTGTGACCGCAGCGGTGAACAGTGGGGTCACCGCTGCGATGGCGCGTGTGGCCTTTGGCTTGCTTGAATCAGAGAAGGATGCGGCATGCGGTGATGTTTGTTCCCCAAACAGCGATTGATCAGTCGGATTTTGATTTGCTTTTCGATTCCTGATCATGTTCGTGATTCTCATCATCAAGAACGATGCTTCCTTCAAATGAGGTATCCTGGGCATAACGGCTAGCAGCGAAAAAGATGGCTCCTACCACCAGGGTGAGTATTCGGTTTTCCATCGGTTTATCGCCAACGAAACCGATGACGACAAAAATGATTCCGACGATCATGACCGCCATTCGGCTGATTTTGTTGTTTTCCGCTAACATTGAACTCCCCTTCGTCTCGTGATCTGAATCGATGTATGTAACATGGTGGTTTTGTTATGTGTGTCAGGTTAAGTGTACACTCATTGGCTGGGAAAGCGATCGATTCTTTTTGGTAATTTCCATGTGCGTGGGTTTTTGAGACTTTGTTTGGCAACGAAGAAGATCCGCCTTTATTCTCTTCAAACCTCAGACTTTCGAACTGCCATTACGCTGCCGTGGAAACGCCGCAGTTTTTCCGCCCGGTGTGTACTCGCTTATCCAGCTGGATCCGTTTTGGCTGTCGATGCAACAGGTTCGGGCGTTTGTGCTGTTGCTACCTTTTCCATACGCTCGACTCTTGAACTTCGAGGAGCCGGTTGAACCCGGTTCCTCATATTGTCTCTTTAAACATGGCGGACCAAAAGGTGGACGATGGGAGTCATAGATGGTCATGAGCGTCCATTCTTTGAGTATCTCAAAAATCCGTGGCCATCAAATTCATGAGTCGCCCATACATTGATCAGTTGACAAGTCCGCCAATGGAGTCACTGTATTTCCACACCTAGATGAAAAGACAGAAGCTACTTACATTATGTGCCGGACCTTTGGAGATGTTATTTGATCCTGAAACAGGATGGATTCGACGGATTCGATTGGGGAGGCATGAGGTGGTTCGCGCCATCTTCGGCGCGGTGCGCGATCAGCATTGGGATACGGTCCAACCGCGCATTTCCATGCTGGAACAAAGAATTGAATCGGACAACTTTCAGATTGCTTTCAAAGCAGTTTGCCAATCTGGTGATGTCCATTTTGAGTGGATCGGGAAATTGACCGGTGACAAAAATGGAGCGGTTCGGTTCGACTTTGATGGACTCGCTCAATCGAAGTTTTTGAAAAACCGTATAGGATTGTGCCTGCTTCATCCGATTGCCGAGTGTGCCGGCAAACCTTGTCGAGTGAAACATACCGATGGTTCCGAAACTCAATCCAACTTCCCCACCCACATTTCTCCACACCAGCCTTTCAAGGACATCAGCATGATCGGGCATGCCATTGCCCCTGGAATCGATGCGGAAGTGACATTTGAAGGAGACGTTTTTGAAATGGAGGATCAACGTAATTGGACAGATGCCTCATTCAAAACATACAGCACACCACTCGAAATGCCGTTTCCGGTCAAGATGCGTCGTGGTGAAAAAGTAAATCAATGTATCCAAATCAAGATTCATGGAGATGCAAGTGTCCTTTCGGTACAATCCGCGGATGCCAAAAAAATTGAATTGGATACCAGTATGGCTTCGAAACCTGTGGCCTTGCGTGTGGGATTGGGATTGGCAACGCCTATTTTCTTACATGATGAGGCTGCCATTGAAAGATTAAGGGCGATTGGAATGAATCATCTTTGCATGCCCGTGTATCCTTCGCGACGTGATTGGAAGGAACAGGTGCTCATGTCTTCCCAGCTCTGCGCAGAATTTGGTACCAAACTGCACCTGGCTGTCCACCTGGGGGGGCGAGCAGGTGAGGAGTTTCGCGCTTTTGTCGAATACCTGAAGGCTGAGAATGTTCCTGTAACATTGGTCCAAATTTTCAACGAAACCCAGGCCACCACTGATCCATCTTTCTTCGAACAGGCCAAGTCCATCATGGAACACGTGGGTCTTGAGGTTCCTCTTGCAGCTGGAACGGATGCTAATTTTGCCGAACTGAACCGCAACCCAGATTGTGTCATAGAGGATGCCGTTCCCTGTTATTCCGTGAATCCTCAAGTCCATGCATTTGACGACATGTCTTTGATGGAAACATTGGAGGTGCAATCATCCACGGTCGAGAGCGCATGGAAATTATTTGGCAGACCTGCAGTTGTTTCTCCCGTTACCTTGAAACCGCGTTTCAATCCGAATGCAATCGGCAAGGACAAGCCGGCTGGCACAGGTGAATTGCCGTCAAAGGTGGATCTGAGACAATCCTCACTATTCACCGCTGCATGGACAGTGGGTAGCTTTGCGAATCTGCTGACTCATCCCCAGGTACACAGCGTGACTTTTTTTGAAACGATAGGAAGTCAGGGCATCATGGAGCATGCATCGGGATCCCAGTATCCATCCATTTTCAAATCCATTCCCGGAGGCGTCTTTCCTGTCTACCATGTCTTCCGCGACTTGGCGGGTTATTCCGAAGTGTCGTTGGTGGATGTCGAGGAAGCCGGAGAAATGTCCTGCCTTCTGTTGAGTCAAGGCGAACAGCAGCGCGTGCTCATGGCTAACCTGACATCCGAAACGAAGGAGATCGACATTCAACTTGAGTGCCTATGCGTGAGTGTGCGCGTATTGGAACCGGACACTGTCCAACAAGCGATGGCCGAACCGGATGTCTTTCAAGCTTCGTCGGAGGAATTTGTCATTCCAAATGGTGTTCTTAATTTGTTGTTGCCTCCATACGCGGTTGTCACCGTTGATTTGCTCACCATTGAATAAGCTCAGTCAACCGATGCTGTCTCATGATGATGTCACGATGCATTGGCAATCGAACTGTTTAGGGTGTTCAATATCCATTTGTGAAAGACCTCCTTCTCCAACATCATGCCGACAAACTCTCTGTATGAGAACCCTTGCATCGTCTGGTTTATTGGGAACTCTATGGCGATGTCTTTTAAATAAGTATCCGTAGTGGGTTGATGCAGGTTGATGTGTTGCATACCGAACATACTCAGAAAAAAGTCTTTCAAACGGGCGTTGTAAGTTTCGATCTCCGCAACGCTGTGGATTTTATCCAAATCATCATGTAGGGCCAAATAGGAGTAATCCAATGCCGGCATCGCTTTGGTTTTATATTCATTGATCCATTGCTCGCTTTTTCCATTGAAGATGGAATCGAAGATAATGTGAGACAGCTTTTGGTTGTATTGCCCAACTCCAAACATCATTTCTTCCATGGTTTCCAAAAAACAGGCAAATTTTCCAGTTTGCAGAAGTTGGGCATACATTTGGAGGTTGATGAAAATGGGGCATTGGGACATCCAATGTCTTCCATCCGTCAGTTTCCTGCAAAGGTGAAACTGAAAGTCATGGGTTCTCACCGGTCTCCTTTCAATGGGCGTGAAATACACGTGATAATTGGATTCTTTGAAATGCTGCTCGATCCCCGCCTTTAATTCCGCGATTTGTTCGGGTGACAAAAGATCATCTGTTTGATTGGAATGATTGCTCATCATTGTTTTCCTGTTTTATCATGCTTTCTTTTAACTCCAAATGCTTTGGAAGACGTCTTATCTCAGTTTCAATCATGACCCTATCAATGCTTTGGCTATTCTCCAAGCCACAACATGTCATCGCCCTTTCTTTTGACCGTTAAAATGTTGTCGAAATCACTGCCAGGATTCATTTAAACTCAATCGCATGCCGGTCATTGATAAAAAGGGTTCATCAGGGAGGGAACCATGGAATCACCAGACTCCGGTTGTTTTCTCCCCCTTGTTTTCGTGGCCACCAAAGCCGAGAGACATTTTTGTCGCCCTGACCAAACGGTGGGTTACGCCTTCGCGCAATGTCCTCTTTCTGCTGTTGGCTATCTTTGTCTGCCGATGGTGCTTACCCGACATGACTGTCATGCAGACACTTTCCAGTGATTGGATCCTGCCATTGTTCTTGCGAAACTATATACTCATGATGTCGGTTGCAGGTGGGCTTCACTTGTATTTGTTTTCATTTCGAGCTCAGGGCAGCCGGCTCAAGTACGATCATCGAGAGAAACTTGAGAAAGGAAAGCAATTTACCTTCCGTAACCAGGTTTGGGACAATGCATTTTGGTCGTTGGCGGGGGGCGCCACCATTTGGTCAATTTACGAAGTTGCTTATCTTCATGCGTTCGCCAGGGGGCATGTTCCAACCTTTGGTATGGGAGATCAACCTGTTGCATTTGTGGCCTGGTTGCTCGTGCTTCCCATCATGACATCCTCGCATTTTTATCTGATCCATCGCTTGTTACATTGGCCGCCCCTCTATAAAAGTGTCCATCGTTTGCATCATCGCAACATTCACATCGGTCCTTGGTCAGGTATGTCGATGCATCCGGTCGAGCAGATCATTTATATGTCCTCCGTGCTGATTCATTGGGTGGTTCCTTCGCATCCGGTCATCTTTTTACTGCATATTTACAGCCGATGCTTGGGGCCAGCGTTTTCCCACTCCGGATTTGAAAAACTACTGGCCAAGGATGTGGACTTGATTGATTCAGCTGATTTTCATCATCAGTTACATCATCGGTATTTCGAATGCAATTACGGAACCGTGGACGCTCCCTGGGATGTCTGGTTTGGCTCGGATCACGATGGTTCCGAAGAAGCCACACGTAGAACAATGGAGCGTCGAAAACGCATGTATCACACAATGACATGAAGGCACGAAGTGTTCCTGGGGGGGGGGGGCCGAAAGGTGAAAGATGAAGCGGTTCCTTTGTGTCTTTGTGGCTTAGTATGAGAAAAAATAAAAGCAATGGCCCCTGCCAGCAACAGTTAATGTGATAGGAGACATGAAAATATTTTTATCCAAGCGTTGGTTAACATTCTGTTTGATTCTACTAACTGCGGTTGGTTCCTCTGATCTTGTCCATTCCCAAGTGCCTTGGGCGAAAGGGGGACTCTTGTATGAGGAAACTTTCAATGAAACATCGTTGGAGAATTGGGTGGTCGAAGTGGAGAAGGCAGATCAGTCGGTGGTGGAAGTTCAGGAAGATCAGTTGAACATTGATGTAGGTGGTGGGGTGACGATTTGGTTCAAACATAAATTACACGGGAACATGCTCATTGAATATGACGTGGTGGTCATCAAGGACGGTGGCAAGAATGATCGTGTATCCGACTTGAATCAGTTTTGGATGGCAACCGATCCTGAGAACTTCGACCTTTTTACCCGTTCCGGTAAGTTTTCCGAATACCACGCTTTGCGATTGTACTATGTAGGTATGGGGGGAAATAACAATTCTACCACGCGATTCAGGCGTTACCCTGGCGGAGGGGAAAGACCCTTGTTGAATGAACATAAGGACAGCGAGCATCTTTTGATCCCGAATACCAAGTATCACATTGAAATCATTTGCTTCAATGGGCAGACGCAATTCAGGGTCAATGGCAAAGTCTACCATAGCTTCCAAGATCCTGAACCACTGCGTGACGGTCACTTCGCATTCAGAACGGTCCGCAATCATCAGATCATCGACCATTTCAAAATTTATAGACTCAAGGATGCCACCCCCTGATCTGGCTTGACGGCATCGATGTCTCGAAATTTCAGCACCGCTACATCATGAAAGCATTCAAAAGAAA
>JAQCFT010000270.1 GCA_027619545.1 Verrucomicrobiota bacterium
CCAAGGAACATTACTTCCGTGTCCCGATTCTGCGGTATGACGTAGAATGAATCTCCACTTGCTCCCAGGAACTGAAAAGCAGGGTCTTCAGGAACGATAGACTTGGCCGCATCATTGAGCTCCAGCACCATTTCATCCGTTTGAGATGATGTTAAGGTCAAAGCGTCAAGCAATTCAATTTCCCATGCACCATCCTCATAAGCCACATCGATTTCGATTTCGGGTTCAGGGAGTACATCGGGAAGTTCTCCAAACACTTCGAAGGTAAGAGTGACCAGTTCACTGGAACTCAAGACATCATTTTCAACCAAGACACCACTGGCCTGAACGTCAAGTTCGTATATTCCGGGAGCGGTAAATCCCCAATTGTTATGTGTATGTCCGCCAACCGGCACAGGGAAACGATCTGATTCGGATACTCCATCACGCGTATTGAAGAATACGGTGGGAGCACCAAAAGCATCCACATTGTAGAAGAAGACTTCTCCTGGTCCGCGAACACCCATCAAATCAAGGGCTACTTGATCATCCTTGAACAACCCTGATTGAATTTCATCGCCAGCAGTACCGAGGAATAACAAATCAGGATGCTCATCCTGCGGAAGAATCCAGATAGGACGGCCTTCAGGGTGCATGAAGTCGAAAGATTCATCTTCAGGGATCAAGGTCTCGGCGGCTTTCAACGCAGTAAGAACTCCTTCAGTAACCTCAATCTCCCTTTCGTTCACTTCATCCAAAAACACAATTTCCCATTCGCCATCTCCATAGGCAACTTCCAGATCAATTTCACCACTATCAAGCTGCTCGGCGGGATGAGCAATGAATCCGTGATTCATACCGTCTGCATCCTGCCATTCTCCAACAATCTGACGGTGGTCATTGATGCCATAGGCAAAGGTTTGACTTGATCCTGGCACCTTGAAACGTCGGGAAGTTCCACTCGCATCCCGAATAAAACCATCCGCACTCACGAAGGCAGCATTCGCATTTCCTACGGTGTCACCAAGATTGTTGACATCACTAGGCAATGTGTTGGGGAGTTGATCCACAGCGAAAGTCTCCGTGAATTCTCCATTCACATACAAGAACCCTTCGACACTGAAATCTTCCCGCCATTTCCAACCAGTTCGGACGCCTGCGTCATTGATTCCTCGGGATACGCTGCCAAGGCCACTCCCTGGAAAGATAAATGGATCACTGAAATCTCCATTCGATTCCCGTTGCCATGCTCTGATGAAGAACGGATCGTCTTCGAAGAAATATCCTGCGATTTGCCCGTTGTCATTGATTCCCCAAGCATAGTTGTAATCTTCGGCTGGATGACTGATGACAATATGCGAGCCATCCGGTTCTCTTAAGAATCCATAACGAATATCGCTGTCGTTGGGATCATCATATGAGCCGGAAATCTGGCCGTGTGAATTAATTCCAAAAGCAAGTGTACGAGAGATTCCGGTGATATTAAATGTTTCGAGAAATCCATCTTTATATATCAACCCATGACTCAACTCATTTTCATCCAAGTAGCGTCCAACGATGTATCCAGTGTTGTTGATGCTAAAAAGACTGGTTCCTGTGGAACCTTCAACATCAAAACGTTGAAAAGTGAATGCGGGCAATCCACTGGGCTGAGATTCGATCGACGATAGAATATTGAAGGTGAACCAAACGACTTCGCTCTCGGTGTTAGCACCTGAACCGGCGAGTCGACCCGATGCCTGCAGACCAACCCGATAAACACCGGGCTGGGTAAAGCCCCAGTTTTGATGTGAGTGACCTCCGACATTGACGGGAAACGAATCACCATCACCGATCCCATCCCCGGTGTAAAAATAAACCCGAGGGTGACCGAATGAATCGATCGCATAAAGCGACAGGTGACCTGGTCCTTTAGCGGAAACAAGATTCAGTTGAACAACATTGTTTTCGAAAATTCCAGACTCGATCTCATCTCCGGCAATCCCCAGGAAGATGACGCCTTCGGTTTCTTCCTGAGGCAGCAGGTGGACGCGATCCCCTGGATCACCCAAGAATCCAAAGGCAGGATCTTCGGGGACAATGGTCTGTGTGGCATCTGTTCCCAGGATCACCAACTCTTCGGCACAAATCTCCTGTTCATTAGCTCCATCTAATCCCACCAACTCCCATTGGCCATCTTCATAAGCGACTTCGAGATCAAGTTCGCCTTCTGAGAAGATGGTCGGCCCGAAAACCTCAAATAGAAAAACCGTTTCTTCACTCATGGTTGGCGTACCGTCCGTCAACACGCCTGAGGCGTTCAATCCAACTCGGTAAATACCCGGGGAAGAAAATGCCCAATTCAGGTGAGCATGCCCTCCAACACTCACCGGGAATTGATCTTCGGAAGTAATGCCATCGCTGGAATCAAAATACTTGGTTGGAGCACCAAAGGCATCCGTCGAGTATAGAAAAACAGATCCCGGACCATCGACGGTTGAGAGGTTGAGAGAAACCTGGTCATTTTTAAAAACGCCCGCTTCAATCTCATCACCGGCAATCCCCAAAAATAAAACCCCTTCTTTTTCTTCCTGTGGAAGGATGTAGATGCTGTCTCCAGCATGCCCAAGGAAGCCAAAAGAAGGATCGGATGGCACCACTTGCCAGGTGCCGGGACTTGCGTGCAATGCGACATCCCCTGCCTCGATTTCAACCTCGTTGGCTTCATCCAGCAGAACCAATTCCCATGCGCCGTCTTCATAGGCTACTTCCATGTCCAGCTCCCCACGGTCAAATACATTGACCGCAAAGCGGTAAACTTCCTCTTCACTGGATATTTTCGCCGATTGTCCTGCAACTGTTCCTTCCGCCGTAAATCCCACATGGTAGGTTCCGGGTGAACTAAATCCCCAGTTCTGATGCCAATGTCCGGGGGCCGGTGCGTTGATGACATCCATTGCATCGATGCCGTCCCGGGAATTGACAGGCACTTCTACCGAACCCGCGCCGCCAGTGGTCCACACGAAGAAATCACCGGGGCCTCGGACACTTGTCAGTTTTAAATCAAATCGATTGCCTACGAACGTTCCTTGTGGCGTGGAAGACGTGTTGGCACCCATAAAGACAACTCCTTGTTTGTCGACTTGAGGCGCAATCCAAACCGGATCGTCCACGGCGCCCAGGAATTCAAAATTTGCATTGTCAGGAATCAAGGCTTTTGCAGACTGATCCAGCGAGATGATGACTTCATCGACCTCGTTACCTGTCCATACACCCCAGTCCCATGCTCCATCATGGTAGCTGACAAGAAGATCCCCATGGCCATCTGTCCAGATTTGTCGTTCACCAGCAACTGCTGCCATTGAAATGATGCCCAATACCGGCATGATAAGATTTTTAAAAACGAATCGTTTCATTATAAAAAATGAGAAAAAATTAACGGTTAAAATGGATATTCAAGAAAGAGTGCCAGGTTCAGACGGGACACAATGGGCCGTCGTAGTTAGCACGTGAAAAAAAGATCCAGGTTCGAAAACTTGAATGTGTTGTCAAATAATCCTATGGCGAAGACTGGCGGAATTCGGGCGGTTGCGCGAAGTTGATACCTTGATCGAACTGGCTTTTCAATTCGGCTGCATCGATGGACTCAACATGACCGTCCACAAACAGGTAATTGGCCCTGCCCTTGGTACGATCCTCGTTGGGAGCCCCCCCCCGATGACGATCGGGTTGAATATCCGCCACGACCCCCTTCCAGCCACTTCTCAGCCAGGAGCGGGAATGGGTGTGATCGGAAAAGATCGAAGGTCCGTATTCATCGGCCACTTCAAATAGAAGTACGCTTTCCGAAGGCTGCCGCAGTTGATCCAATTTCGGAACAGGTACTAAAACTTGCCCGAAAGGATCCACTATCGGCAATGAAATGAAATCGTTCAAAATATAACTTGTTCCACCACTTTCACGTCGGTCCATACGGGTCGGATCCGCCGGACAAAGGCGGATGTCGTCCGAATTACCCACATAAGAGTGAATCTGGCGTATCCAAATTTTATTGGTGCTCAACGTTTCATGTGCTGTCTGTGGCAGCTTGCCGTCAAAGTCATCGGCATACATCGATATACCGAGACCGATCTGCCTCATGTTCGAGGCACATCGGACCTGTTTGGCTTTCGCCGAGGCTTTTCCCAAAGCCGGAAAAAGCATGGCTGCCAACAGGCCGATAATCGCAATGACCACGAGCAACTCAATCAACGTGAAGCCATACACAGGCACACCACGCAAGCTGGCACCGCCATCAGGAGGCCCAAAGGATTTAGACATAATTATTGAAACAAAAAGATGATTAGGAAAGCATTCCTCATGCCCCTTCTCCACGCAAAAACGTGAGATCGGCACTGAGAACGCCAAAGTTTGAAAATGAATGAGAGGGTGTTAGGAAGGAATGGGAGGTGCACGCCCCAAGGCCGCTTTCCAGCGTTGACCGCTTGGAATTTCCTGCGTTTTCCATGTGACGAAATTCCATTGGACAAAATCAGGTTCAGGGCAAATGCAGGGAGCAAAGGAACTTTCCATCGAAGCCCCAGCCATCAATGTCAACAGGCCGTGAGGATGTTCCTCCGTTCTTTCCCCTTCATGATGGTGGTCTGCCTGTCCTTTTTGATGACAATGAGCGTCCTCGACGTGACAATGTTCCTCATCTGCATGAAGCAAGGCATGAAATTGCTCGCTACGGGCAAGGAATCCTGCAACGAGGATATTGGCCGTCATCCAGAGTGCGATGATGGAGCGGGTTAATTTCATTTGTCGCAAATTGATGTAATGAATGTGTGAGCGCATCGCAACCTTTTTATTCCAAATACGGCGAATGAAATCGCTCAGCGAGTACAAAACTTAAAATCATCCATTCCAGAAAAAAATCAGATTAACCTCCGAAAACACACGCATTTTTTACTCCTCATGCGAGCTTATTTCATGCATGTGGCACTGGTGGCAGAAGCCTCCAGCACCTCAAGGTGACACTGATCCCATAGAACACCAGGCGTTAATGAAGGGTGTTATGAGAGAGCGCGGCGTCCCAAAAACCATCTTTCCGATAAAACACTCAAAATGGGCGCTCAAACAGGTTCGTGTTTCCATCGGTATATTCAAGGTTTACTCAGATTCTGTTTTCGGGGCGTGCAGGCGGTCTTTCAGAACATTGTCGCGGGCTTGGTAAAAACCCACCGGGTGATGGTGGGAGAAGCTTTCGTTTTCAAAAGGACACGGAGACACAGCCCAACATAGCGCCGAACACTCAGGTCACCTGATCCAGATTTCGTTGACGCGCCGTTCGGCACCGTGTCAGGATCGGACAAGTTCAACCGCCAGCAACCTAACCATGATGAACACAGCAAATCCTTCCCCGGATAACTCCGCTTTTGGTTTTCATATCAATCGCCGTCGATTCCTCCAGTCCGCCTCAGCCGGTCTTGCCATGGCCACCCTCGGCACGTATGGCGCCGATCTCGTCCATCAAAAACCCAAGCGGGTCGGGCTCATCGGCGCCGGCTGGTATGGCAAAAGCGATTTGTGGCGCCTGGCTCAAGTAGCCCCCGTCGAAATCGCGGCCATCTGCGATCCCGACAAGCACATGCTCGAAGGCGCCATCGAAATCGCCAGCCAACGGCAGCCTTCAAAACGTCGCCCACCCGGCTATTCGGACTACCGTCACATGTTGAAGGAACACGAGATGGATATCGTCTTGATCGGATCGCCGGATCATTGGCACGCCCTTCATTGTATCGCCGCGATGGAATCCGGGGCCGATGTTTATTGTCAGAAACCGATCAGTCGTGACGTCCGTGAGGGTGAAGCCATGTTGGATGCGGCTCGCCGCCATGGGCGCGTGGTCCAGATAGGAACACAACGCAAGAGCACGCCCCACCTCATCGATGTGAAGAAGCAGGTGATTGAGGCAGGACTCCTCGGGAAAATAGGTCATGTGGATATGTGCTGCTACTATCACATGCGTGCCAACGGAAACCCGCCTCTTCAACCGGTGCCCGAACACCTTGATTATGATATGTGGACGGGACCGGCACCGCTCCGACCCTACGATGGCAGCCCGCACCGTCGTTGGTGGCGGACGTTCATGGAATATGGCAACGGCATCGTGGGAGACATGTGCGTGCACATGCTTGACACGGCCCGTTGGATGCTGGATCTGGGTTGGCCAAATCGCATCAGTTCCAGCGGCGGCATCTTCGTGCAAAAGGATGGCAAATCAAACATTACCGACACGCAAGGCGCCGTCTTCGAATATGACCATTTCAACTGCAACTGGCAGCATCGCAGCTGGGGATCCCCCACCGATCCGGATTACCCGTGGGCCTTGTTCATTCACGGTGAGAAGGGCGTATTGAAAGCAAGCACCATGCGCGCGGACTTCATTCCTCACGACAAAAACGAGAAGACCATCCACTTCGATTGCTTTTTTGAACGGGAGAAGTATCCAGAAGATCTGACCGAAAAGGACATCGAACTCAATGCCGCCCCGGCGACTCGATTGCACATGCTGGACTTCCTGGCCGCCATTGAGAAACGCAGCCGACCCGTTGCGGATATCGAGGAAGGGCACATCTCGACCGCAAGTTGCATCCTGGCCAACCTGGCCATGGAAGTGGGCCGTCCCCTTGCCTACGATCCCATCAAACGCAGGATCACCGACGACCGCAAAGCGACCCGGCTCCTGCGAAAGGACTATCGGAAACCCTGGGATCACCCCGGAGCGTGATCATTCATCTCGGGTCCCGTGACCTGAGAAGCTGAGGTATAAGAAACCCCGCAGGGTGGAGCGGACACACCACCGGACGCGCAGCAGCGCATCCCTACCAACATGCAGGTGTGTGATTTGAACGGAGCGCATCACCCA
>JAQCFT010000271.1 GCA_027619545.1 Verrucomicrobiota bacterium
TCGACGGCCTGCTCGGGAGACATCGCCGCAAGCCGCCTTTGCAAAAAGGTGGAGGAGTGCGATCGAAATGGTCGGTAGGGTCCTCTGGTGTTGGGGTGATTCTGCCACGCTTTTGGAAGCGCGGCTACGTAGCCGCCTTTGCAAAAAGGTGGTTTCCGTGAATGTCCAGATTGTGCTTGGCCAGGAGTGGATTGTAGGAGATACAGGGTTGATGCTTCGTGTTTTTCTCTGTTGGTTGTGCTTGGTTTCGAGTCTGGCTTGCTTTGCTGAGCCACGGGTTCTTCATGTTCAGTGGCTTGCCAATGGTTTGCTTGAGCTTGAAGTTCGGGTGGACGACCTTTCAGAAGATCCTGTTTTTGCTGTGGTATGGAGTCAGGATTTGGCAGCGCCCTTGGCTTCCTGGGAACAATCGGACATTCAAGGACAACAGCTTTCCGATGACGGTTTATGGTTGGTCCAGGTCGAGGCATTTGGTTCGGGGCAGGCGTTTTATCGGATCATCCAGACAGTTGGTCTGACGACTCCTTCTCCCATCGTTCTCTCTGAAATCTGCTCTTCCAATGCCGCGAATTTGATGGATGAAGACGGCGATTTCTCGGATTGGATCGAGCTTTGGAACGGTGGTGATTCTATCGTTTCCTTAAAAGGTTGGTCGTTATCCGACAGGGTCGATCCGCAGAATGCCTGGTTGTTTCCCGATGTCACCTTGGAGCCGAAGGAATACCTGCTGATTTTCGCATCAGGTAAGGATCGCCGTTTGGTGATTGGTTCATTACACACCTCTTTCAGGATCAATGCAGATGGTGAACCGGTTGTATTGCGTGATGCCGAAGGCAGGTTGGTGGATGCGGTTCGGTTGGGGGCGCTTGAGCAGGATGCCAGCCTGGGGCGTTCGGGCATGGATGGTTCTCAGTGGTCGGTGTTCGATGGGGATGCGGTCACTCCTGGAACATTGAATCGGGATGCGGGGGTTCTATTTGTTGAGCAACCGGAACCCAGCTTGCAGCCGGGATTTTACGATCGTTCGATGACCTTGAATTTCGGAACCTTAATGGCGGGATTGACCGTATATTATACGGTGAATGGAGATGATCCGTTGGGCAATGGAGTGGAATTCGAAATTCCACTGAAGTTGGAGCAGACATCCGTAGTGCGAGCGGTGGCTGTGAATGCCCATGGCGATCGGAGCGAGGAGGTGACGGGAACATACTTTATCGGGGATCGCCCCACTTTGGCGGTTGTTTCTCTGGCGGCCCCGGCGAGTCATTTTGAGATCCGGGACGGGTATCTTTACGGATTTGGAGAACACATGTTCGGGCGAAGAGGGACTGTGACCGCCAATTTTCCTTATTCGGCTTCCAACGCATGGAAGGACCGCGAAGTTCCGATTTCTTTTGAGTTGTTCGAACCGGATGGGACTCGCGGTTTTCAGCAGGAGCTTGGAATTAAAGTCTTTGGCGGATGGGGATCGCGTGGATATCCCCAGAAATCCCTGGCATTCTTCGCAAGAGCCGAATACGGGAAAGGGAAAGTGCGTTATCCGTTGTTTCCGGATTCGGATATCGATGCTTTCGAGTCTTTTGTTTTGCGCAATTCCGGCAATGATAATCAGAGCACACATCACATTCCACCCCGATCCGAGATTACTGCTTTTGGTCGACCGCAATCGAATGGAAGTTACTTTGTAAATGGTAACTATACCTTGATGCGTGACGCCATGATGCAACGACTTGCCGCCAATTTACAGGTGGATCGACAGGCATATCGTCCGGTGATTGTTTACCTGAACGGCGAGTATTGGGGGATTTACAATCTACGTGAAAAGTTGAATGAGCATTACGTGGCATCGCATTATGACCTGGAAGCGAATGAGATTGATTTGATTGAGGGTTATGGAACGGCCAATAGCGGAAGTTCCAGCCAGTACAGCGCGATGCGAAATTACATGGAAAGCGGGTCGCTGGCATCCGAGGATCGATATGCTCGGGTGGTTGACAACTATCTGGATGTCCAGAGCTTCACGGACTATCACCTGGCAGTCATCTATTTTCAAAACTTCGATATCGGCAACATCAAACAATGGCGTGCCCGGCGCGGGGGGAAGTTTCGCTGGATGCTCTATGATCAGGACTACGGATTCAACCTATGGAAACGGGAGGTATATCTGCCTGCCATGCGGCGTGATTTCGCGGATTACGACAACATGTTTGATTTCCACACCAACGCATCCGGTAACGGCACAGGATGGCCCAACTCAGGTGGGCGGACCATGATGCTGCGTAAGATGCTTGAGAATGATGGTTTTCGCACTCAGTTCATTAATCGTTGTGCTGATTTGTTGAATACCGATTTTGAAAGTGAAAGGGTTGTCGGTGTCATCGAAGAAATGGCAGCCGTCATCCGGCCGGAAATCCCTCGTCATTTGGCAAGGTGGAGTTGGGGGGCGTTGCTTGAACGCAACCACGGATCGCCCTTTGATGAAGAAGACGAGCCTCTGTCCATTGAACAGTGGGAATCCCATGTTCAGGGTTTGAAAGAATTTGCACGGGAACGTCCCGAAAAACTGCGTCACGATCTTATGTCGCATTTCGGTATGACCTCAGGCATATACCGCTTGCAAGTTCAAGTCGAGCCACCTGAGGCTGGGGTGGTTCATATTAACTCCACAACGCATCACGAGCTTCCATTATCTGAGGGTATTTACTTCAGTGATGTTCCGATAGGATGTGTGGCTGAGGCTTCCGATGGGTATCGGTTTAAGGAATGGGCTCCGTCAGGCCAGACGACAGAGCTGATCCAGTTGCACCACCCGGAAGTAGCACTCGTTCAGCTCAAAGCCATCTTCACTCCTCAATAAACCAAGGTGGTCACTCTGATGGATCATATAAAGCCTGGGATCAGAAATGTGTAGCGGGTTTTCGTGTGGTAAAGTTTTAAAACGTCCTGGCTTATTGTTTGCACTCGGCATGAACATGGTCTAACTATGTGGCCATGAAATTACAGATTTACCAAATTCTGCATGTGGCCTCCATGGTGGTGTTGACCGCCTTCACCTTCATGGCCTTTGCAAACCCTGATCCGAAAGGGAAGAAGAAAACCATGATGATCACGGGCATGATGTCCCTTCTGATGCTGATTGGTGGCTTTGGCATGCTTGCGGTGTTGAAGTATGGTTTCCCTGCCTGGGTGTTCCTGAAGATTGTGTGCTGGCTTGGGTTGAGCGGCATGGCTGGCATGGCTTATCGTAAACCGGAAAAGATGGGCACTTGGAAATTCATGAGTCTGGCGTTTCTGCTCGTTGCGATACTGACGGTTTATCTCAAATCCAGTTTTGAGTGATTCTGTGAGTCCTTGCTCCTTTGCTGGATAAAGTTGACCTGACCTTTCACTAGGGGTGGATGGTTGCGGGTTTGTGCTGATATGTCGCAAGCGGACTAAAGTGTGCCGAAATTGGTTTGTTGTGTCTCCAGGCGTTGTCTTCAGTTTGTCACATCATCCATCTTGTCCGGAACTCTTCGCTATGTAAGCTTTCGGTCATATGAATAAGCACAGATCATTTAGAGCAACTGATATTTCGCTGAGAGACATACCCGGGTTTCTTGTTGCGTACGTCATCATCTCCATCATTTCGATCCTTCTTGGAATTCTTGTGGAGCAAATGTCCGATTTTTGGCGGGGCACACTTGTGGGAGCAGGGGGGGCGATGGTGGTATCGTACTTTCTCATGCGTCCCAGGCAAAAAACAGACGATTCATCAGCCAAAGATCAATAAATCTGCGGAAGATTTTCTTTCAGCCTGATGCTCGCCTTACTTCGTGTAGACCTCCAATTTATGTATCGACCAGAATTTTCCCTCGGCGAACCCGTGTTGACTGATGCGGACGTGGCGGGTTTTGATGCCTGGTAGCATCATGTCGAGCATGGGGTTGTCGCTCTGTCCACGAACAATGGGATCGCTCCAGGTTTTTCCGTCATCGGATATTTCCACACTGTACTGACGGGGGTAGTCAAAGGCTGAAGCCTGACAGTCAAGGACGATGGAAGTGATCTCCTTGGCTTCACCCATGTCGAAGGCGAACCACATGCCCGGGCGCTGCGTGATGCCTGTATCCCACCGCGAACTTGGATTCCCATCGATGGCTTGACGGCTTTTCTGTTGATTGTGACTGGCGCTCAGCACCCAGGACTGCATCTGTTTTGATGGGATGGGCGTGATCTTCATGATCTCATCCGCTTGCCACATTGTTTTTTTGTCCAGAATGGTCGCCCGAACCGCAGCCACGTCTTCGGGACTTATGGACGGTGCCCGGTTGCCCCATTGGGTGCGAACGTAGGTGAGAACGGATGCGATCCATTTGTCGTCATAACTTTCCAAGGGCAGCATGGGACCGGGGTAGGTCTTGCCATCCAGTTTGCCCATCATTCCTTTGAGAACAATTTTGATGGGGATATCCATTTTGCCAACCAATCGAGACGAGCCTGCCAATGGCGCGCCGAGTGTCATGTTTGGGATACCTTGAACCGGTGTGCCTCTTCCGTCCTCACCATGACAGGCCGTGCAGATGGCTTAGTAGTTCGTTTCCCCTTGAGCGAGTAATTCGCTGTAAGCACGCCGGCGTTTGGCATCTTCCTGCCGGGTTTTCATGTGCTGGATCACTGCGGTGACGTTTGGATTGGTGGCAAATTGCTCGCTGATTTGTTCGATGATGGGAGATCCTTCCGATGCGCCTGTATGAGCCAGTGAGAGGACGAGTTGAATGGCGATGTCCGGGTTTGTGTCTCTTGTCAGTTTGGATAAATGTTGGATCACTTCTTGATTCCCTGAACGGATGGCTGGTTCTAACATTCGGATCGCACCGGCACGAACACGGTCATCGGAATCATTCAGCTTCTCCAGGAGCAGGGGAACGTCACTCACTCCCAAACCATCCAGGGTCCATAAAGCATGCAATCTGCCTAAAGGAAGTTCCTCTTCTCGAGCCATTCTTTCCAGATCCGGCGCAACTGAAGCATCACCACGCACAACGATCAGTTTTTGTGCTTCATCGCGCCACCAACCGTTTGGATGCGATAGGTGTTGGGTTAATTGCTTTGTTGTTTCTTTGAGTAGATTTGGTTTGGGGCCGCGTTTCGTTGATTGATGTACGATGCGATAAATCCTTCCCCGACCGATGTTCTTATCCAGTCCATACTGTTCGACGACCCCACGCAGGTAGGAGCCAGGTCGAACCCACGCACCTTCCTGAATGATGCCACGATACATGTCACAAATGTATAAACATCCATCAGGACCGGTTGCGGCGTGGACAGGACGAAAGTTGGCATCCCTGGAGCGAAGGAATTCTGTTCCGGGCGTTGCATTTTTCAAAATGACTTTTCCGTTTTCGTGGACAACTTTGGCCCGTCGAACGAGGCGCCCCACTGGTTCAGGGATGATGTAGTCGCCATAAAAATCCGATGGCAGATGATTCCCGCGAAAGATATGTTGACCGGCGCATCCAGTGAAGTTGTTCAGGGTCAGTTGATCCTTTCGATAACGTCCTTGTCCGCCCTGCACATCGGGAATTTGAACCAAAGGAAAAACTTCGTGGAAGCCGGGTTCCTTTTCTCCCGGCAGAGAAAAGCTGCCGTAGACCAAAGGTTGTTGAAATGCTTGAGCGGGATTTTCTCCCCCGGCAGTGCAGAAGAAGTTGCGACCGACATCGTCGTGCGTCACACCCCATTGTCCTGATCCATTGGGTAATTGCTCCGATACAATTCTGTCGCCCTCCCAACGATAGCGTCGGTTGGTGTAAGTGACATACATCCAGTTGTCGATGTTCCAGACCAGGCCGCTTGGTTGATGCTCAAGGTTTCCGCCGCGTGGGCCGCCTTCGTAGACGAGTTTCTTCTCATCCGCAACGCCATCGCCATTCGTATCGCGGTAGCTGTATAGATCGAAAGTGTCCGTTTCACGGATGATGACCCGATCCCCGAGTGGTTGAATCATACGGGGCATCACCAGCTTGTCGACGAACACAGAGCGTTTGTCCATCCTTCCATCGTCATCAGTATCCTCCAGTAGCACGACACGACAGACCGGGTCGTGTTCGTTCTTGCCGTCAATGTCCTGCATGTAGGTGTTCAGTTCCGCCACGTAAAGTTTTCCATCGCCATCCCAGGCCATGGCAGCCGGTTCTTCCACCATAGGCTCTGCGGCGACCAGTTCCACGGAGTAGCCTTCCTGGAGTTCCATCAGGGCCATGCTTTCTTCCGGGGAATAGACGCGCGCTTTTTGATCGTAGAGATTTTGGTCAAAGGCTGCTCCATGAGCCAGGAACGTGACCCATGCAAATAGTATGAGGTACAAGTTTCTTGGTGACATAATTTCTCGGTTAAAGTTCTGCCGGGGAAAGTGACAAATCTCAGGTTGGGTTGCAAGCGCGTGGTTGAAATGATTGTGTGGCTTGTCAAGTGGGGCTTGCCCTCTTCACCCATCCAGCCTTGTGTCGCTTATTCTCTCCCGTTTTCCCAACAAAGACAGGTTCGTTTGGTGAGTGATTGAAAGCCCAAACGCTTTAATATAGGGAAGCTCTCGGAGCCGGCATCCACGGCGCACCAATCGTTCCCTGTGGCTGCGGCGGCTGTGGCGCGTTCGGCGACCATGGCTCGATAAATGCCTTGCCCTCGCCATTCAGGCAAAACCGTCCCACCAAACAACGAAGCAAAAGGGCTGCCCCGCCAGTGGATTGCCCAGGAAGTGCCCACAGGTTGATCATGGTTATATGCGACCAGCACCGTGCTGTCTTCAGGGTGATCTTTGACCAGATGGGTCAACCAACGCGTGACGAAATCATGGTATTGTGTTCCCCATACCA
>JAQCFT010000272.1 GCA_027619545.1 Verrucomicrobiota bacterium
TTGGCCGCCTCGATGTGAAACCATGACCACAAAGTTGGGAAGGTTCTGGTTGGCTGAACCCAGTCCGTAGGAAAGCCAAGAGCCCATGCTGGGGCGTCCGGATAGTTGAAATCCCGTCTGGAAAAAGGTGATGGCCGGATCGTGATTGATCGCTTCGGTGTGCATGGTGCGGATGACGCAGAGTTCATCTGCCACACCCTGCAAGTGCGGCAGGGCGCTGCTCATCCATTGTCCTGATTGACCATGTTGATTGAATTCAAAGCCGGACGGAGCCACCGGGAAAGTATCCTGACCGGCCGTCATGCCGGTGAGGCGCTGCCCCCTCCGCACCGAGTCCGGAAGATCCATGCCCGTTCGTTTGTGAAGGCCGGGTTTGTAATCAAACAAATCCAACTGGGAAGGGCCCCCCGATTGAAAAAGGTAGATGACCCTTTTTGCCTTGGCTGTGTGATGGGTCGTGCCAAGGATGCCCTTGAAAGGCTCTTGAACGACCGGAGCAGCCTTGGCCTCCAGATCCATCAACGCCATGGTTCCCAGTCCGGTGGACAATTGTCCCAGGAACGTTCTTCGGCTTTTGATGGTAGAATCATTCATGTGATTTCGGGCTGCAGAATCTGATTTGAAGGACATTTAATCATGGTGTTCCGGGTTTGACAATGCATTCATCACTTGATGGGGTGATGCAAACATGCTACTTCAAGCCCATACCATGATGAATCCAAATACCTCCAAGCATCAATGTCGGCGGGTTGCCGGTGGGCTCATTGCCATTGTACAATGTTGTTTAATCACTCTCCTGATATCGACTTCGAACGTGGATGGTCAGGGTTTGATGGAAAAGGGCATCGAGATCCCCTCCCAAACCAAGCGCGCACTCACCGAAGCCCTTGAGCCTCTTGAAGCTGCTGTTGAGTATATTCACCAGAGCGAGGATCCCTTTGTGCGGGCCTATGCGCCGGATGTGTTGATTTATTTGAAAGCGGTCAAGGGCGCACTGGATGCCAATGAATTTCATCGTGCTGCTCAGTTTGAGGTGGCGGAACAATTGATCGTTCGGGGGCTGGAAAGGGCGGCGCTCCTGATGAACGGCAAGGCACCATGGGCTCGGCAAACCGGGTTGGTTGTGCGGGGATACCGGTCGAGACTCGACGATTCCATCCAGCCTTATGGATTGGTCGTGCCAGAGTCCTGGCAGGCTGAGGCGGGGCAAAGTCATCGTTTGGACGTTTGGTTGCACGGTCGGGACAACAGCTTGACGGAACTGAAATTCATCGATCAGCGCGAGCGATCACCGGGGCAATTTACTCCCGATCATACCTTTGTGCTTCATCCGTACGGGCGCTTTTGCAATGCCTTTAAGTTTGCCGGCGAAGTCGACGTTTTTGAAGCGATGGCACACGTTAAGGAACAGTATCCCATAGATGAAGACCGAGTGTCGGTTCGGGGATTCTCGATGGGGGGTGCCGGGTGCTGGCACTTGGCGGTTCATTATGCCGATCGATGGGCCGCAGCCGCCCCGGGCGCAGGATTTGCCGAGTCGGCGGATTATCTGGGATTGTGGAAAAAGGAAACCAAGCCCACATGGTATGAAAGCAAACTATGGAGACTGTACGATGCGGATGAATATGCTTTGAACCTTTTTCATTTACCCACGGTTGCCTACAGTGGCGGAGCAGACAAGCAGATTCAGGCCGCCCGCATGATGGAGCTTGCTCTGGAACGTGAGGGAATGCAACTGGCGCACATCATTGGTCCCGACACCGGTCATCGCTATCATCCCGAAGCCAAAAAAGAAGTGGAGAGGAGGGTGGATCAACTGGCTTCCATTGGACGCCAGCGCATTCCTCATAAAGTGAAAATGACCACTTACACATTGAAATACCCGGGGATGCACTGGGTTCAATTGACCGGACTGGAGCGCCATTGGGAAAAAGCCGTTGTGCATGCGGAAATTCAAGGCGATGCAGTAGTCGAATTGAAGACAAAGAACGTGACCGGTTTGAAGCTGACCATGCAAGCCGGAGAATGCCCCCTTGATCCGGGTGCAACGCCAGTGGTGAACATTGACGGACAATCATTGAACGTCGATAAGGTGGAGACCGATTTGTCCTGGAATGTTTCCCTGGCAAAACAGGATGGCCATTGGAAGAGAGTGGATGCCGGAAATCGTGGAGTCTTGTTGAGAAAGAAACCCGGATTGCAGGGGCCCATCGACGATGCTTTCATGGATCGATTTGTGATTGTGAAACCCAGCGGTCGGGTGAGCCGAAGTTTGTCGGATCGCTGGATCCGGCGCGAACAGGTTCGATTGGAACAGGAGTGGCGTGAGCAGTTCCGCGGCGAAGCGCGAGTTGTTTCCGATTTGGAATTCAAAGCTGATCAATGGAAAGATGCCAACTGGATACTTTTCGGGTCCCCCGAAACAAATGCCCTGATCAAGCAGATGGCACCTTTCCTTCCCATTCAATGGCGCGCGGGCAACATTCGTGTGGGAGAGCATGTGTTTGATGATACCCGGCATGTTCCGGTGCTGATCTTTCCGAATCCCATGAACCCCGAGAAGTATGTTGTCTTGAACAGCGGCTTCACTTTCCGCGGCTACGGCAGCAACGCGACTCAAGTTGCACGATTGCCGGATTACGCCATCATCGACACGCGCGTACGCGCCACGAGTGAAACTCCCGGGGGAATTGTTGTGACAGGATTTTTTGACGAACACTGGCAGTTGAACTTCTAAGGGATTGCTTCATGGGACAGCCAACAAAACGCGTTCAAAAACGCAAAACTGTGATGAGGAAAAAGACTGCTAGGGCGACAACGTCAAAGGTGGCCCCTCTTGAAGTAAAGTCTCTTTCCGTTCAAAGAAACGGAAAACGCATATTAAACAATGTCCATTGGAAGATCCAACCGGGAGAAAACTGGGTGGTGCTTGGTTCCAACGGTTCGGGGAAAACCACCCTGTTGAGCACTTTGCTTGGCTATTTCATGCCGACAAAAGGGGACATCAGTTTGTTGGGGCAACAGTATGGAGACTGTGACTGGCGGGAGTTGCGGATGAAGCTTGGCATCGTGAGTTCCTCCCTCCGGCAGCTCATGGCGGATGAGGAACCCGCACTGCATTCCGTGATAACAGGCAAATACGCCATGATCGATCTATGGGGAAAACCCAAAGAAAAAGATGTCAAGGATGCCATGAAAATCCTCCGTCAGATAGAATGCCAATCTCTTGCCAATCGCCCCTGGGCGGTTTTGTCTCAGGGAGAGCGTCAACGGATTCTCATAGGGCGTGCCCTGATGGCTCAACCTGAAGTGCTGATTCTCGACGAACCCTGTGCGGGATTGGATCCGGCTGCGCGGGAGCATTTCCTCCAGTTTCTGGAACGACTGGGAAAAGCCTCCAACGCGCCCACTTTTATTCTCGTCACCCATCATGTTGAGGAAATCACCCCCATGTACACCCATACTTTCATGCTCAAAAAAGGGAAAGTCATCGCTTGTGGGCCCATCTCAACAACTCTCAATTCCGCCCATCTCAGCGAAACCTTTTCCGCTTCCGTGAAATTGCGACGACAAGGGGGCAGATACGCATTGGAGATAGGTCAGACCCGTGGCAAATGGATGTGAAGTGGTGAAAAGGGCCTGTTTTCATCTGCTTTCGCATCGATCCATCACGGGAGAACGGTCCTGATGTGACGAGTCTGCGGCTGCAAAAGGCTGGAATCACCGATTAATGGGACAAACGACCTTCTGAACTTGTTTGGCTGCTTGACAAGTGATTGGTGTCAGGGAGAGACTGCCTCTCTCGTTTTTTTACCATTATGGCGGAACCGAAAGCAAATGAACTCATGGAAAAAATCGTGTCGTTGTGCAAACGACGCGGATTCATCTTTCAATCATCTGAAATCTACGGCGGCATCAACGGCTTCTGGGATTACGGTCCATTGGGTGCGGAGTTAAAGCGCAACGTCAAGGATCTCTGGTGGCACTCGATGACCCGGGACCGTGAGGATGTGGTGGGATTGGACGCCACAATCATCATGCATCCCAAGGTCTGGGATGCCAGCGGTCATACCTCCACCTTCAGCGATCCGATGGTGGACTGCAAGGATTGCAAGGGGCGTTTCCGTGCCGATCAGGTCGACAATACCCCTTGTCCGAGGAAATCGAGCAAAATGGTGTCCGAGTGTGGTTCAGAAAAGACCGAGCCCCGCGCTTTCAATTTGATGTTCAAAACCTATGTCGGACCGGTGGAGACCGAGGACAATGTGGCCTATCTTCGTCCCGAGACCGCCCAGGCGATCTTTGCACAGTTCAAAAACGTCTCCGAAGTTTCCCGTCAGAAGGTGCCCTTTGGAATCTGTCAGATCGGTAAAGCCTTTCGCAACGAGATCAATCCGCGCAATTATACCTTTCGTTCGCGGGAATTCGAGCAGATGGAACTGGAGTTCTTCATCAAACCGGATGAAGTGGCTCACGGGCAGGGAGAAGCTCCGGCCGAAGACGCCCCGACCGAAACACCCGCAGCCAACTGGGGATGGAAGCAATGGCATTCCTACTGGGTGGACCAACGCCTGCGCTGGTATGAAAGCATCGGGTTGCCGGCGGATTCTCTGGAACTTTATTGGCAGACCGAGAAAGAGTTGGCTCATTATGCGCGCGCGACGGTGGATATCATGTATAAATTTCCATTCGGCGTTCAGGAATTGGAAGGTGTTGCGGCCCGCTCCGATTATGATTTGACCCAGCATCAGGAACATAGCGGCAAGTCGATGGAGTATTTTGACGAGGAATCCAAAGCTCGTTACATACCCCACGTGATCGAGCCGAGTGCCGGAGTGGATCGCATGGTGCTGGCCCTGATTTGCAATGCCTATTACGAAGCCATGATTCCCAACGCGAAGGGCGTACCGGAAAAACGTGTGGTGATGCGTTTTCATCCCAAGGTGGCTCCCGTCAAGGTCGGGGTCTTTCCTTTGTTGAAGAACAAGCCGGAACTGGTTGATAAAGCCAAAGCCGTCTATGATTTGCTCAAGCCCCATTTCAACTGTTTCTATGACGAAGCGGGCGCCATTGGTAAACGTTACGCCCGTCAGGACGAAATTGGCACACCCTTCTGTGTCACGGTGGATTTCGACACGTTGGGCGAAAATGCGGATCTGTTGGATACCGTGACCCTGCGTGAACGCGATACGACCAACCAGAGTCGGGTCGCCATCAGTGAATTGTTGGGAACCCTGAAAAAGGGGCTTGGATTGCCTTGAACGACCGGATGCCATGGTTTGTTTTTTACGGGATCAACTCGGAAAACGGACCTGTTGGGTTGCTCCCTGGGTGCTTTGTCTTCTATTGGAAGGATGTGGCGGCGGAGCGACCCCACACCATCCGCCTGACGATACCTTAATCGGAGCACTGCAGGTTGTGGCCGAGCAGGGCACTCCCAAGGTGCCTCTTCCGACTTTTTCATGCTGGAATACAGGCCAAAGCGGTCCCGGTTGGCGCCCCTCAGAGCAATTGAGGTTTTTCAGCGAAGCCCCAGGATGGCTGCCCTGGTTTGAGTTGTATGCGGACCTGATTCCCCGGTCCGTTGATGATGATTATTATCGGGCTAGTTGGGCACATGCACGAGAGCGTGGATTGCCGGTGCATTTCGTGTCCGATAATCTGGTTGAATCTTTCAGAACCTATCGAGGCCCTGGAAACTGGCGTGAAGCCCAGGAGGAATCGGAGCATCCATGGATTGTTAAGGAGGATGGTTCTTTCGTCAAATTGGCTTCGCCGCTGGGAACCAAATCACATTGGTTTGAGTTGGGGAAAATCATCGGGACAGCGCTCAAACCTTTCGCCGAAACCTACGTTCCCCCTTATGTCCTGCTCTCCGACAACAATGAAAACGGTTTCATTCGAATGCGAACCTTTCACGAAGATTACCGTCTGGCCCCTTTGTTGGCGGAAGCAGAACCTGGCGAGGAAAGGGAAACACTGAAACGTCGTCTTTACCGCGAAGGTCTGGGAGAGCGTTATCAGTTGATGAGAAAAGGGATTGAATCGGCAGTTCCCGAGTGGGAAGGGCGCGTTCATATGATGGGCTACGGGACATTTGGACAAAAATTCGGTGTGTCCCGATCCCGGACTTTTCCTCATCGATACAACGTGCCATGGGTGACGCCTGAAGGTCAGGGCAAGGAAGATCTGACCCATCAAGGTGTCTGGTCCAACACGGGTTACCTGACTTACCGAAAACATCATCAAGTGGCCTCCGGAGCGGTGGAATCCTGCAATCTTCACTACGCATGGCATCATTTCGAAAATCAACATCACCCGTTCATTAAGGGACAAATCTTCTGGCAGGTTTCCAATAGTGCCATCAGCATTGACCATTGGATGGCACATATCCGGTCCTGCATGTGGCTGGCCAAACCGGAGCATGTGATGTATTTTCTGAGTTCCTCTAGTTTTATTTTGGATGGCGAGGATTGGTTTCTGGCATTGCGTGCCGCGGTATTTGAGATTCATAAGGACCCGGTGCTGCGACGACATTGGCTTGCCGGCCATTTGGTGGAAAATCCAGAGGGACATCCATATCAGGAGATGCTCCCCGATACCTATAAAGACCCGGTGAACCATCGATGGTTCCTTCTTGATGCGCCCATCAACCGGCGTTTTGATGAACAGGGACGGGACAGGTGGCGTTTGGATCTTGCACGGCAGACCATTGTCGATGTCTGGGCTTTTGTCTCCGAACTGAACCTGAAGGACGGACGGATCGAGCGCCTGATTTATGCCTGTTCCACATATCAAGCACTTGAAAACACCCAGGTCAA
>JAQCFT010000273.1 GCA_027619545.1 Verrucomicrobiota bacterium
GACGATTATACTATCGATCCTCGTGGCAGCGTCTCCATTATAGATCTCGGCAGTGGTTCTTTCATGGATGTCGTCATGGCCAAACAATCCGATGTGACACCGATCACTTTCGAAGCATTTGATCCTCTAACTGATATTTTTCGATCCATTGGCATCCGCGTTTTCGGTCGGATCAACGATCCTCTCACTGGAGAATTTCTGCGCGAATCCAAAGCATCCGAAGATCTTGAACCTGAATACATCGCGATTTCCCCAGACGGAAAAAAGGCCTTTGCCACAATGCAGGAAAACAACGCCATCGCTGTCATCGATCTGGAAACAAACACCCTGATCGACCTTGCACCACTTGGATTCAAAGACCACAGCATCGAAGGCAACGGTCTTGATGCGAGTGACAAGGATGGCGGCATCAACATCCAAACCTGGCCTGTTATGGGAATGTACATGCCTGATGCGATCGCTTCATTCGAAAGCCTGGGCAAAAACTTCGTGGTGTCCGCCAATGAAGGCGACAGTCGCGACTATGACGGGTTCAGTGAGGAAGTTCGTGTGGAAGATCTGGTGCTAGACCAGGAAGCTTACCCTGAAGCAGAGATGCTACAGGCAAGCGAAAACCTGGGGCGATTAAAGACAACCACCACGATGGGAGACTATGATGAAGATGGAGATGTCGACCAAATCTTCTCTTATGGAGCGCGTTCATTCTCTGTTTGGGATGAGGAAGGCAATCTGGTTTGGGATTCCGGCGATGAGTTCGAGCGTCGTCTGGCCGATCTGATTCCTGACAACTTCAACTCCACCAACGATGAGAATGATTCCTTTGACAATCGTTCGGACGACAAAGGCGCGGAACCCGAAGCGATCACCATCGGCGAAGTCGATGGACGCATACTCGCCTTTATCGGTCTGGAACGCGTCGGCGGCATCTTCATCTATGATGTGACCTACCCCTACGCTCCCAAATATGTCAACTACCTGAACAACCGGGACTTCACCGTGGTTTACGAATCCGGAAGTCCAAACGACGCAGAGTTGAACGCCATTGGAGACCTTGGACCGGAAGGCATCATTTTCGTTTCGGGAGACAAGACTCCGAGTGGAGAGCCCATGCTCATGGTGGCAAACGAAGTGAGTGGCAACACCACCATCTTCACCGTGCGCATTCCGCCTATGGTGGACTACAAACTGCAGGTGCTGCACAGCTCCGACAATGAGTCGGCATTCCAAAATCCGAATACATTGGAACCCACCATTCTGAACTACGGTACAGTGATGCAGGGTCTTCAGGCAGTTGCCGCAAAGGAAGGAATTCCTTCGATTTACCTGACAGCCGGCGATCACACCTTGCCTGGTCCGTTCTATCAGGCTTCAGCGGAAGTGCCTGAATTCGGAGCTCCAGGTCTGGCTGACATCGCCCTCTTCAATGCGATGGGCTTGACCGCAAATGGCATCGGCAACCATGAATTCGACGGTGGCATAAATGACTTCGCCCGCATGCTCTCCAAGGCCAACTACCCGTTCATCGCGGTCAACCTGGATTTCTCCAAGGTTGAACTCGAATCCGGCGCCCCTGCCATTCGACGCGGTGTGGACGGAGGCAGTGTTGAGGAGAACGCCGGTAAAGTGGTTCGCAGCGCTTATGTGGAAGTGGGCGGCGAGAAGATCGGTTTGATCGGTCGCGCACCTGCTGATTTCTTCAATGTCATCAGCGATCCTGCCAGCACCTTGCCGGGACTGGACTTCATCGGCGGCCGCAATCCTGAGGATAATCAACCTCTGGTATCCGCCTTGCAATTCGTTCACGAGCAAGTCGCACTCTTGGAATCCAAAGGCATCAACAAGATCATTCTTCTGGATCATGCACAGGACTTCACCGCCGATCCGCTGTCTGCTTCGTCACTGCACGGCATCGACATTGTGGTAGCGGCCGGTTCCACCGGCTTCATGGCTCGCCCTGAAGCGGACGGTCCGTTCAACATGCTACGACCAGAAGATGCTTCCAGCGCTGCTTACCCAACCGAACGCACAGACGCCGATGGGCATACTGTACTGGTGGTGAACAGCGAACAGTTGTATCGCTACGTTGGCAACCTGATCGTTGGATTTGATCCGGAAGGGCATATCAACTTCATTGATGATCGCAGCGGCCCGGTGGCAACCACCAAGGAAGCCATCAAGGCATTGGAAAGCTACATCGGAGACTTCAAACTGGAAACTCCAAGCGAAGTTACCGCGATATATCGCAGCCTGACCCGCACTGAATTGATTCGCAAACTGTATGAAGTAGTTGGTGAAACAACTGCACCTCTGAACGGATTGCGAGCTGATGTGCGCAGTCGCGAAACGAATCTCGGACGCCTGGCTGCCGACTCCACACTGTGGTTTGCCCGCAGCTACGTAGCGGACAACGGTCTTGATATCCCGGTGGACATCGCCCTTAAAAACGGTGGCGGCATTCGCAGCACGATCAGCGGCCCGGCAATCCTCCAATTGCAGGTGGAAGCCGCTCTGGCATTCAACAACAAGTTGGGCATCCTGCCACTGACCGCGGAACAACTGATTGCTTCCATGGAGAACGCTGTCAGTCGCTACCCCGCTCGTGACGGTCGATTCCCTCAAGTTGCCGGAATGCTCCTGGAATATGACGCAGAGAAAGAGGGCGTGTCGGATCAAGTCACCCTGAGCGTTCCTTCCCGTCTGAAAACCCTCGTGGTCTTCAACCAAGACGGTACCGAAGATGTGGTGGTTGAGAATTATACGGCTCAAGGCGACTTGAATCGTGTATTCTGGATGGCCACCAACAACTTCTTGTTGACGGGTGGTGATGGCTATGCGGCGTTCAAGGCCGTCAATGACAATCCGGATGCACAGGTTATCATTCCTGAAGTTGGCGAACAGCAGATCCTTAAGGATTACATTCAGGATGAACTGGATGGCATGGTGGTTCTGCCGGACCCCCTCCTGGACAGCCGCATTGTCAACATCCACGATGTTCCTATGTTGACGGCTTATCAGGTTCATGCACTCACCGTATTCGGTCGCGTGACGGACGATGCCGCTCCCGAAGCGGACTTCGACAAAGATGGAATCAGCAACTACACCGAATTCCACTTTGCCAGTGGTTCGGACAATCCGGATTCCCGCCCAATGGTTCAGGCCAAGGCAAATACCGAAGGCTTGATCACCTTGCGTCACACCCGGGCAGCCGGTTCAGATGCCACCTGGGTTTATGAAGCCACCGAGGACCTGATCAACGGAACATGGGACACATTGGTTGAAGGTGAACACTTCCAAATGCTGGTTACCGAGCAGGACGGCGTTGAGACAGTCGAACTTCAAACCTTGAACACAGGGTTTGAAACGTTGTTCGTGCGTGTTCGCGTTGAGTAAGTCATCGTTCAACAAGTTGTTTTAAGACATCAAGGCCCGGAGGATTCCCCTCCGGGCCTTTTTTCTAATCCAAACCGGGCTGATACCGATTACCGGAAAACGAGTCTTTTTGATTACTCCACCCCAAGTTCATCGAAGATTCCCCGGTGGTTGCAGGTTCAGAACATAGGTAACACAAAAGGCAAAGGACGAGGTATCGGTGCATACAGCAGGAAATATCACTATCTTCTGAAATTCATGAGAGCCGCAGGATGGCACGTTTTCCGGGATGCGATTTGGCATATTCGACGGCTTTCGCCGCTTCCGCCAATTCAAACTCTGCCCCGATCAATTCATCCCAGGGCAAATTCTTACCTTGTCCGGCCATGAACCGGGTGGCGCACTCCAAATCTTCCGGTCGATAATTATGATTACCCATAATTGTCAGGGAACGACGAACGATTTGATCCGGATCCAGCGACAAGGGCGGCGATGGAAAAACAGTTCCCGCCAAAACCAATCGTCCTCCATTTCGAAGCAACTCCAATCCCATGACTGCCGCCTGTGTGGAACCAGCCAACTCAAGGACGACATCGTGTTCCCGAAGCTTTGAGGGATCCTGTTCGAGGTATTGCTTTGAAAAAGTCTCCGGATGCCACACAACATCTGCTCCAAAAGAACGGGCACGTTCATGGAGATCGCAATTGGGTTCAAACACCACCACCCTCCCACAACCCTGTGCCTTTGCCAATGCCACCGCGCACAACCCGGCATAACCTCCCCCCATGACAACCAGTTTTGTTTCCGCATCAAAGTTCACGCCACTTTCACGCAACATCGCAACTGCCGTAGAGACGGCACAATTGATGGGGGTGGCTGAATGTGCTGGAATCGTATCCGGCAGCTTAAGGACAGGCGTTCCGGGTTTGAGGATAATATAATCAGCCATGCCTCCACTCGAGCCTTCTCCGGTCGGGGAAACGGGTTCATGGCCGTATTTAAACAATTGTTCGCACTTCTGAGGTAATCCATGCCGACAGAAAAAGCACTCCCCGCAATGCGCATAGATTGCCCACGTGATCCGATCTCCGACACTCAGTTCCTGCTCACTGAAATCCTTGAGGACGGCCCTGTCTCCAAACGCAACAATTTTTCCGATGATTTCATGCCCAAGCACCGTCGGAGTTGAAACCTGCCTGCGACCGCACATGGTGTGCACATCACTTCGACAAATGGCACAGTGAGTGATTCTTACCAGGATTTCCCCTCCCGTTGGCTGTTGCCACGTTGCAGAGATCAATTCCAGCTCGGTATCCGGCCCATGATACAAAGCAATCCGACCGACATAATTTTGACAAGGTTCCACGCTCATTAAGTAAATAATTTAGACGGAACCTTAACCTTTAATTTCAGATAAAAGTAGCATAAAGCCAAACCAAATGCGCTCACTCCCAGCATACCAACGAGCCAGCAGAGCATCTCGAAGAAAGCGAGGGGATCTTCCGGGCCGGGTAGTTTGTTTTTGAGCAGCATCAAAACAACATAACCCAGGTAGCCCATCGAATCAGCCAAATACATCAGGTAACCAATATTTCCCTTGTCGGGTGTGACTGCCATAATGCGCTCAAAAAGCGTGGTATGAACCAACACATAAGGCAGGTAAAGTCCAAGTCCAATCAACACCATAAACCAATACGGAGAAATCCATTGATAATGCAGTGCGAGCAAATTCGCAGGTAGCAACCCTAAACCCAAAATGCAGGCCATCAATGCGTGAAAAAGAGCCAGCCGATTGTTCCGGTAAAGAGAAAAGAATCCACTGCATATCATGATTCCCAAAGCGATCCACATTTCCGAGGTAGAAAATAATTCAGGTGTGGTTTCCACTCCCAATCCCTTCCAGATTTCAGGAGCAAAATCTCCTCTTAAACTCCGGATGAGAGTGATCAGAAGATAGGCGAAAATGATGGCCAACAAACCCGGAGCGTAGTGCATGAAATAGCGGCGACGATCAACGCCATTCATCAGGACACGTTCCTGACGTTCTTTCTGATCATCCAGATCAGGCAAAGGAATGCACTGCAGCATCCAGAGAAAAAGCAGCAAAGGAGCCATGAACAGCGCCCCGGCACAGAAAGGCATCCAGGTTTCAGTGATGCCTCCTTCAATCAGCCATGCTCCGACGGATTTGGTGACACCATCTGCCAGGATGAAACTGGCGCACAACCCCGCCGCCAGAAGTTCGGTCATCCGGCGTCCCTCCAGAAAACCGAGCACCAAGCCAAAAACCATGCCCAGCATCAGTCCGTTTCCAAAAAGAAAAACGATCGAATAGGGAATGGGGACAATGGCAAAACCAAGCAGGCAAAGTAACGCAACCGAGGTGAGGAACAAGATGCCCCGAACCCGTTTCTGAGGCGGCATCTCGGCGATGACTTTAATTCCGATGAATTTGGACAGCATGTATCCAATCACCTGAACGATCACCAACACCGATTTAAGATCCATACCAAACGCCTGCATGCCATCATAGCTGGTCGAAGTAAAAGGCTTTCGGATTCCATACATACAGAAATACGCGCCGAATGCAGCCACCATGCACCATATTGCAAAAGGCGTTCCATGCGGCGACCAGGATCCGGCGCCAAAGCGGGGCTTGGGTTGAGTTGTGTTCGATGAATGCATGTGATGATCTGATGTGTGTGAAACAGTGTGTTGGATGCAATAAGATCCAACCACTCTTTTTTGAACGCGAAACGTTACGATTCTGTGGCGGGATTTGTGAAATTAGATGAGGAATTTGATAAAATCTTCACATTTCAATTCTTGACCTGATGTCTCCTGATTATTGAATAATAGACCTATGCGATGGCAAATCTCCACCGGTGTTTTACTCTTCTTGGCATGTTCCTTTCAGCAACGTGCGCAGTCAGTTGAACGCATCGCGATTCTTGGTTGCCACAAGCAATTGGAGCCGGCCCCTGCCCTGGTGAGTTACGTTGAAAGTGAGCCTGATCTCTGTCTTTGGATCGGAGACAACATTTACTCAGACACCACCGAGGACGTTTCTTTATTAACGAGGAACTACGAGGTACTAGCAGCCAAACCTGCCTTTCAACAACTACGGTCCACCGGGCTTCACATGGCGACCTGGGATGATCATGATTTTGGTCTGAACAATGCCGGCAAGGAATATCCTCTCAAGGAATCAAGTCGAAGAATTTTCAGAACTTTTTGGGGATTGGAAAACGAGATCCCGATGGAACGAGAAGGTGTTTATTATGCCAAACGATACGAGCACGAGGGACACACGCTCCAAGTCATCATGCTGGATCCCCGCTATCATCGTGATCCTCCTGACACAGATGGAGACACGCTTGGAGAAGATCAATGGAAATGGCTTGAGGAGCAACT